>JBOHQB010000024.1:0-2882 GCA_050731995.1 Candidatus Rokuibacteriota bacterium | reverse complement strand
GGGCCACGAGACGAGCTTCCCCCAGCTCCTCGTCGAGTGGTTCGGCGTCGAGCACGCCCAGGTGCGGATCCACGCCGGCGATACCGACGTCTCCACCGTGGGCGGCGGCTCGCACTCCGGGCGCTCGATGCGCCAGGCCGGGGTGGTGATGGCCAAGGCCGCCGACGCGATCGTCGAACGCGGCACGAAGATCACCGCGTGGCTGCTCGAGGCCGCGGAGGCCGACATCGCGTTCGACCGCGGGCGCTTCGGCGTGAAGGGCACCGACCGCGCGATCGGGATCTTCGAGGCGGCGCGCGCCGCGCTGCGCGCCGATGCGCCGGACGACGTGCGCGGGCCGCTGGCGGGCGTGGGGGACGAGACGATCAGCACGCCGTCGTTCCCCTACGGCTGTGGGGGGTGCGAGGTCGAGGTCGATCTCGACACCGGCGTGGTGGACGTCGTGCGCTGGACGTGCGTGGACGACTGCGGCCGGGCCGTCAACCCGATGATCCTCCACGGTCAGACGCACGGCGGCATCGCGGCCGGCGTGGGACAGGCGCTCTGGGAGCAGTGCGCGTACGATCCCGCGACGGGACAGATGCAGTCGGCGACCCTCATGGATTATGCTCTGCCTCGCGCCGACATGCTTCCCTCGTTCACGACGGAGATCAGCGAAGTGCCCTCGACGTCCAACCCCCTCGGCCTCCGGGGCGGCGGCGAGGGCGGCACGACGCCGGCGCTCGCCGCCGTGACCAACGCCATCGTGGACGCGCTCGCCGAGCTGGGCGTGGAGCACATCGAGATGCCGGCGACGCCCGAGCGCGTCTGGAACGCGATCCGCGCCGCGCGGAGGTAGGGATGCCCGTCACGCGCTTCGAGATCGCGCTGAGACGCCCGCTGGCCGACGGCCGCGTCTTCGGCGACGTCGGTCCCTACGAGGAGATGAAGGGGCGCCTCCACTTCGCCGTGGACCCGGCGCACGCCGCGAACTCCCGCATCACCGATATCGATCTCGCGCCGAAGAACCGCGACGGCCACGTGGAATTCGCCGCCGACGTCTCGCTCCTGCTCCCGGTCGAGCGCGCCCGCGCCAACGGCCGCGTGGTGCTCGACGTCGTCAACCGCGGCAACACGGTGACGGTGCCGAACTTCAACCACGCCACGCGCCCGGCGTTCGGACCGGGCAGCGATCCGAACCCACCGATCGACGTCGGCGACGGGTTTCTCATGACGCACGGCTACGCCGTCGCCTCGTGTGGCTGGCAGTGCGATGTCCCCGAGATCGGCGGGCTGTTCAGGCTCTACGCGCCGGAAGCGCGCGATGGAGACCGGCCGCTGCGCGGGCGTGTCTGGGTCAATCTCCAGGCGCCGGAGCCGGTGACGGACTTCCTGCTCTCCGACCGCGGCCACCTGGCGTACCCCGCGGCGGACCTCGACGAGAGCGACGCGGTGCTCGCCGTGCGCGACCAGCTCGACGGCGAGCCGCGCGTGATCGCGCGCGAGCGGTGGCGCTTCGCGCGCGTTGCGGGCGGGCGGGTCGGTCCCGATGCGCGCCACGTCTGGCTCGACGGCGGCTTCGAGAAGGGGCGGCTCTACCAGCTCGCGTACACGGCCGTCGGCGCGCCCATTCTCGGCATGTCTTTCGCCGCGCTCCGCGACTGCGCCTCGTGGCTCAAGCACGGCGGCGCCGGCGAGGGCAACCCGGCCACGGGGACGCTGCGCTGGGCCTACGCGTACGGGCGTTCTCAGACCGGCCGATATCTGAGGACGCTCGTCCACTGGGACCTGAACGTGGACGAACAGGGCCGGGAAGCGCTCGACGGGATCGTCGCGAACGTCGCGGGCGGCATGCGCGGCGAGTTCAACCAGCGCTTCGGTCAGAATTCCAAGGACCGGCCCCAGCTGATGGCGCATGTGTTTCCGTCTGCCGATATGGAGACGACCGACGCCGTCACGGGAGCAACCGACGCGCTCCACCGCCGCATCGACGCGCGCGGAAGCCGGCTCAAGGTCTTCTACACGAACACGTCGTCCGAGTACCACCGAGGCGACGCGTCGCTGGTCCACACGGACCCCGACGGCCTGCGCGACGTCGCCCACGGCCCCAATACCCGCGTCTATCTGTTCAGCGGCGCCGAGCACGGCCTCGGCACCTGGCCGCCGTCAGATACAAGCGTCGCCGCCGCCGACCCGCACGGCTGGGCCGAGCGGGCACAGAATCTGCGATCCACGGTGAACTACGGCCGCCTGCTCCGCGCCTGCCTCGTGAATCTCGACCGCTGGGTCACCGAAGGCGTCGAGCCGCCGCCGAGCCGTCACCCCCGGCTGGACGACGCCACCGCCGTGCCTCCCGAGGCGCTGCAGAAGGTCTTCGACCGCATCCCCGGCGCGCACTACCCGCGCCAACACGCGCGCGCGCGCCGGCTCGACTTCGGCGCCGACCCGGAGCTCCGCGTGATGGCCGTCGCGCCGCCCCGCGAAGGGCCCGTGTTCGGCGCGCTCGTGTCGGCCGTGGACGACGACGGCAACGAGGTGGCGGGCATCACCGTGCCCGAGCTCCGCGTGCCGATCGCGACTCACACCGGCTGGAACCTCAGGCACCCGGACATCGGCGGCGCCGAGCAGCTCCTCTATTTCGCCGGCTCCACGCTGCCCTTCGTGACGACGCGCGCGGCCGGCCGGGCGTCCGGCGATCCCCGCCCGTCCATCGAGGAGCGTTACCCGTCCCGCGACGAGTACCTCGAGCGCGTCCGACGTGCGGCGCTCGATCTCGTCGCCGAGCACTATCTCTTGGCGGAGGATGTCGAGCTCTCGGTCACGCTCGCCGCGCGCATGTGGGACTGGATCGCGGCGCGAGACGTGGTAGGGTCTCGGTAGGACCTTTTCGATGACCCCGCTCG
>JBOHQB010000023.1:0-4371 GCA_050731995.1 Candidatus Rokuibacteriota bacterium | reverse complement strand
TCGCCTTGGCGTCGAGGTCCGAGCTCGAGACGAGCGCCCGCGCAGCGGCCAGCGCGTACGGCCCGCCCGAGCCGATACCGATGAGCCCGTCGTCGGGCTCGATCACGTCGCCGGTGCCCGAGATGATAAGCGAGTGGTCCCGGTCGGCCACCGCGAGCAGCGCTTCGAGCCGGCGCAGGACGCGGTCGGTGCGCCAGTCCTTTGCGAGCTCCACCGCCGCGCGCGGCAGGTCGCCGCGGTACTCCTCGAGGCGCGCCTCGAAGCGGGCGAAGAGCGTGAACGCGTCGGCCACGGCGCCGGCGAACCCGGCGAGGACCCGCTCGTGGTGGAGCTTCCGCACCTTCCGGGCTCCGGCCTTCACGACCGTCTGACCGATCGTCACCTGGCCGTCGCCGGCCAGCGCGACCTGCCCGCGATGACGCACCGACACGACCGTCGTGGCATGGAACGGGATCACAGACTCGCCTCGCCTATCCCAGCGTCGCCTCGCCTGCGGCTGCGGCTCCTCCTGCGGGCTGCGGCTCGCACGACCACGATCACAGACTCGCCTCGCCGACGGCTGCGGCTCGCACGACCACGACTATCGCGCCGCGTGGGCGCGGGGGTGGGCGCCGTCGTACACGCGCATCAGCTGGTCCGCGCCGACGTGCGTGTAGCGCTGCGTGGTGCTGAGCCGACTGTGCCCGAGCAGCTCCTGGATCGCACGAAGATCTGCGCCCGCCTCGAGCAGGTGGGTCGCGAACGTGTGCCTGAGCGTATGGGGGCTCACGCGCCGCGTGATCCCCGCGGCGCGCGCCGCGCGGTGGACGATCGCCCGGATCGAGCGCGTCGAGAGACGCCCGCCGCGCGCGTTGACGAAGAGCGGGCCGCGGTCGCGCCCCGCGCGGCAGCGCTCGAGCGCCCGTGCCGCCCGTGACCCGAACGGGACGATCCGCTCCTTGCGGCCCTTGCCGACCACGCGCACGGTCGACTCTGCGAGGTCGAGGTCGTCCACGTCAAGGCCCGCGAGCTCGGACACGCGGAGCCCGCTCGCGTACAGGAGCTCGAGGATCGCCAGGTCGCGGTCGCGCCCCCGGCCGCCGAGGGCGCGGCCGTCCACGAGCTGCGTCGCCTCGTCGATCGGCAGGAAGGACACGAGCTTGCGCGGGATCCGCGGGCCGCGCACGTCACGGGCGGGGCTCGTCGGGACCTCGCCGCGACGCACGAGGAACCGGTAGAGGCTCCGCAGCGTCGCGAGGCGCCGGGCGGCGGTCGACGCGTCGAGCCCGCGCGCGTGCAGCGAGGCCAGATAGGCGCGCACGGCGCGGCCGTCGACCCGAGCGAGGTCGCGGCGGTCGGCGCGGGCCAGGAAGCGCGTGAAGTCGGCGAGATCGGCGCGGTAGCTCCGCACGGTGTGCGGCGACGCGTTCTTCTCGACCGCGAGATGGCGGAGAAACCCCGCGACCGGGTCCGTCATGCGACCGTGATCTCGGCCTCCTGCTTGAAGCCGCAGTCACCCTTCACGCACGTGAGCACACGACGGCCCCGCCCCACGCGCTCGGTCAGGAACGCGGCGCCGCACTTCGGGCACGGCTCGGCGACCGGCCGCTGCCAGAGCACGAACTTGCACGCGGGGTACGCCGAGCAGCCGAAGAAGACGCGTCCGCGCTTGCTGCGGCGCTCGACGATCTCACCCTGACAGCCCGCCTCCGGGCACTTGATGCCGAGCGTGACCGGCTTAGTCGTCTTGCACTCTGGGTAGCCGGAGCACGCGATGAACTTCCCGAAGCGCCCGCGCTTGACGACCATCGGCTTGCCACACGTCGGGCAGATCTCGTCGGTCGGCTGGTCCTCGGCGCGACCGTTGCCGTTCAGGTTACGCGTGTACTTGCACTCCGGGTATCCGGAGCAGCCGATGAACTTGCCGTTCCGGCCCCAGCGCTCGAGGAGCGGCTCCGCGCACTCCGGGCATTTCTCGCCCGTCTCCTCGCCCTTCTTCTTGTTCGGCATGTTCTTGCTGGCCGCGGCGAGGTCACGCTTGAAGGGCTCGTAGAACTCTCGGACCGTGTCCACCCAGCTCCGCTCGCCCTCCTCGACTTTGTCGAGGTGGTCCTCCATCTGCGCCGTGAACTTCACGTCCATGATGTCTTCGAAGTACGGCGCGAGGAGGTCCGTGACCTCGATGCCGAGCTCCGTCGGAAAAAGCGTGCGCCGCTCGCGGTGCACGTAGCCCCGGTCGTTGACGATCGTGGACAGGATCGAGGCGTAGGTGGAGGGCCGGCCGATGCCGAGCTCCTCGAGCGTCTTGATGAGCGACGCCTCGGTGTACCGGGGCAGCGGCTGGGTGAAGTGCTGCCTGGGGTCGAGCAGGACGAGGCGCAGCGTCTCGCCCTCCTCGAGCGGCGGCAGCGCGCTCTCGGCCTCGTCGTCGGCGGCGGCCTCCTCTTCCTCCCGGCTCTCGACGTACACGGCGGTGAAGCCCTTGAACCGGAGCGTCTGCCCCTGGGCGCGGAAGACGGTCCGGGCGGCCGTGACCTCGGCGGTCACGGTGTCGTAGACGGCCGGCATCAGCTGGCTCGCCAGAAACCGCTCCCAGACCAGGCGGTAGAGGGCGAGCTGATCCTTCGTGAGGAAGCGCGCCAGGCTCCGGGGGTCGCGCGCGACGTCCGACGGACGGATCGCCTCGTGCGCTTCCTGCGCCGAGCCGCGTGATTTGTACACGGGCGGCGTCTCCGGCACGTACTCGCGTCCGAGCCGCTCGGTCGCCCAGCCCCGCGCCTCTTCCTGCGCCTCCCGCGCGATGCGCACCGAGTCCGTCCGCATGTAGGTGATGAGACCCACCGGGCCTTCCTCGCCCATCTCGACGCCCTCGTAGAGCTGCTGGGCGACCGTCATCGTCTTCTTGGCCGAAAAGCCGAGCTTGCGGCCGGCGTCCTGCTGGAGCGTGGACGTGATGAAGGGCGGCGCCGGGTTGCGCCGCCGCTCGCCGCGGCTGACGGAGCGGACCACGAACGGCCGGCCCTCGAGCCCCGCCATGACCGCGCGGGTCTCCGCCTCGTTGGCCAGCGCGGCCTTCTCGCCGCGCACCTCGCGCAGCGTCGCCTCGAACTCGGGCGGCAGGGTGGCCCCGAGACGCGCGTGCAGCGTCCAGTACTCGACGGCGACGAACGCGGTGATCTCGCGCTCGCGGTCCACGATCAGCCGCACGGCCACCGACTGCACGCGGCCCGCGGAGAGGCCGCGCTGGACCTTGTCCCAGAGCAGCGGCGACAGGCTGTAGCCGACGAGGCGGTCGAGCACGCGCCGCGCCTGCTGGGCGTCCACCTTGTGCATGTCGATCTTGCCCGGCTTGGTGAAGGCCGCCTTCACCGCGCGCTCGGTGATCTCGTTGAACGTGATTCGGAAGACCTTCGTCTTGTCGACGGCCAGCTCCTGGGCCAGGTGCCAGCCGATGGCCTCACCCTCCCGGTCCGGGTCGGTGGCCACATAGAGCGCGCCGGCCTTTTCCGCGGCCTTCTTCAGGTCGTCGAGCACCTTCTTCTTGCTGGGGGAGATGACATAGCTCGGCTTGAAGTTCTTCTTGGGATCGACGCCGAGCTTCGACTTGGGCAGATCGCGCACGTGTCCCATCGACGCCTTGACGATGAATGTCCCGTCCAGGTACTTCTGGATGGTCTTCACCTTCGTCGGCGACTCCACCACCACCAGCGAACGCTTGGCCACGATCTACGCTCCCTCCGGCCGCGCGCCGGCCGCGATCCACCGTTGGCCGCCGAGCTGGCGGGCCCACCCGCCGAGCTCGAGGCCGGTCAGGATCGCGCCTGTCCGCGCGGCGTCCATCCCCGCCCGAGCGATGAGCCGCTCGATGTGTTGCGCCTCGTCCGTCATCAGCAGCCTCAGCATCCGCGCCTCGTCGCTGCCCGCAGCCGGCGTCGTCCCCCCCGGCCCGGCCGTCGGCGTGTCACGCACGCGACGACGCCACGCATCCGGTAATTCTTGCACGACGTCCGTCCAGGATTCCACCAGTCTAGCACCGTCGCGCAACAGGCGGTGCGCTCCGGCGCTGTTGGGAGACGTGATTTTGCCAGGCACGGCGTACACTTCGCGCCCGAGATCGGCGGCGAATCCGGCCGTCGAAAGGCTGCCGCTGCGCTCCGCCGCCTCCACCACCACGCAGCCCAGCGTCAGCGCGGCCAGCGTGCGGTTGCGCGTGGGGAAATGGTACGGCAGCGGCGCCATCCCCGGCGGAAACTGCGTCACGAGCGCGCCGCGCGCGGCCACCGCGTCGGCCAGGCGCGCGTTCTCGGGTGGGTAGACGACGTCGATGCCGCAGCCGAGCACGGCGATCGTGCGCCCGTTGCCGGCGAGCGCGCCGCGATGTGCCGCCGTGTC
>JBOHQB010000022.1:0-4514 GCA_050731995.1 Candidatus Rokuibacteriota bacterium | reverse complement strand
CTACTACCTCGTCGGCATCCGCGCGGCCCATCGCGAGCTCTTCGACGCGATCCCGTGGTCCACGGCCGCGGTTCTGGCAACGACCCTGGCGCGCGCGCGCGCGGCGGGGCTCAGGACCGTGTGTCTGCCGTCGTGGTTCGACGTGGACACGCCCGCCGATCTCGAGCGGCTCCGCGCCGCGCTCGACGCGACGGCCGCTGGCGCCGGCGAGACGCGGCGGCTCCTTGCCGCGTGGCGCGCCTAGTACGGCTTCAAACACGTTGCAGCTGCCACCGGACTTCGACCCGCGAGCGAAAGGATGACGCGATTGACACCGGCGCTGAATAGATCTAGAGTTGCCCACCTTTTCACCTTTCGCTCCGTGGAGGTCCCTATGCGAACTGGGGCGATCGTGTCCCTACTGGCAGCGGTGGTGCTCGGGGTAGCGGCCTGCGCGACGGCTCCGGTGACGGCGCTCCCCGAGAATGTGAAGTGGGTCGACCATCCCGTCTTCACGGGCGTCAAGCAGGCCGTCCTGCATGGCAATCCGAGCCAGGCCGGTCCTTTCGTCGTCCGGCTCTGGTTCCCTGCGAACTATCAGATCCCGCCGCACTTCCACCCGGTTGACGAGAACGTGACCATCGTCTCCGGCAGCGTGAACCTCGGGCATGGCGACCGCTTCGACAAGAGCCAGGCCAAGCGCTACGTCGCCGGCGAATTCTTCCGTGTGTCGGCGCAGATGCGTCACTACGGTTTCACCTCGGAGGAATGCGTCCTCCAGGTTCACAGCGTCGGCCCGACCGGGTACACGCAGGTGAATCCGGCGGACAAGCCCGGGAAGATGATGTAGCTCGCGCAGCCGACGATCTCGGTTCAAACCTGTCCTGGCAAACGGTGCGCGGCCGCGGGTGACGCGGCCCCCGCGACGGGCGGCTACACGAGCCAGCGCGCGAGACGTGCCAGCGCGTTGCCGCGCGCGGCGGCATGCTCGACGTACGGCGCCAGGAAGCCGTCGAGGCCGAAGCTGCGCCCGGCGCCCGTGATGAGGAAGAGGACCGGGAGCATGATCAGCATCGTGTAGGTCCAGCCCCACTCGTGCGGAACACTCAGGATGCCGAGCGTGATGTTGGCCGCCATGCCGATCGCGACCAGCGAGCCCAGCCGTGTGCCGAGCCCGAGGATCAGCGTGACGCCGATGAAGGTCTCGGTGATGAGCGTCATCCAGCCGAAGAAGGTCCAGTTGGGGATCAGCACGTTGACGAGAAAGTCCCGGTAAGCGTTCACGGTCGGGTGCTGAATCTCCTGCTGCACCCAGTACCAGAGGCCCCCGCCCGACTTCCGTCCGAAGTCGTCGGAGGGCACCTTCCATTTCGACTGCTGCCACCAGAGGATCCCGTAGAGGATCCGCGCCAGCCCCAGCGGCCACAGCGGCGCGACCGCGCGAAGCCACCCGACATGGGTCGGCGCACCGATCCGAACGGTCTGGGTTTCCATCGAATCCCTCCCGTGCCCGGGCATCCCCTCCGTCGCGTCCAGCGTCTGCACGCTCATGGTATTCCTCCCGCCACCGGTTGGACACGGGTGCCCGGCGACGGGGTTCGGCCGTGCTCAGACGACTTCGTCGGTGCGCGCCGTCGTCTCGCCGAAGCGGCCCATCGCGTAGGGCGGCAGGCCGCGGTACGCCTCCTCGAGGCGGACGTTGATCTCGCGGTTGGCGAGGGCGAAGAGCGAGCGCCCCTGACGGTCACCCTCGACCAGGAACGGGCCCAGCCGCTCGACCTCGAGCACCCAGAGCGCCTGGGCGATCCCGAGCTCGGCGAGCCAGTGCACGGCGACGACGCGCTTGATCGCGCGGCCGTACGAGGCGCCGAGACCGTAGCCGACGGTCGTGAGGTACACGGCGCCGTGCGGCACGAACCACTCGCGATAGGCGAGCTCGGTCAGCCCCGCCTTGCCGATGACGAGGCGGGTCCCGGAGCGCTCGAACCAGCGCGCCATCGAGCGGCCGAAGCGGAACGAGGCCGTCGCCGTGACCGCCTCGACCGCGTACGTGCCGTCCGGCCGGACGCTCGCCGCCGGCGAGCAGTGGAAGTTCACGTTCGTCAGCGCCCTGACCTCGGCGGGCAGGGGCTCACCCTGGTCGACGACCTTGCGATAGACGCCCTCGCGCGCCGTGTAGAGCACACCCGTGAGGTGAACGATGTCGCCGAGGCGCAGCGAGGCGAGGTCGGCGTCGCCGACCGGTGTGGTGAGGTGGACCTCGCGCATCTCGACGTCGGCGAGCCGGCTGACCTCGCTCATGCCGTCCTTCACAGGCTCGCCTCGTGGCGCTCGTGCCTCCTGCAACTCGGCCGCCCCTCGGCTCGCACTACTCGATACCGTCGCGCCGGTAGTAGTCCGTGAACCAGCCGGGGTCGTCCCGGAATTCCACGCGGCCGTCCGGATGGATGCGCGCCGTCGCCCGGCGCGACGACAGGCAGAACTGGTGGATGCCGACGGGCATGCCGCCCGTGTGCGTCGCCGCAACCTCGACGTGGGTCGCCACGACGAGCGAGGTGCCGGCGAAGCCCATCGCGCCGATCCCCACGTGGTTACCGAGCGCGGTCAGCTCGTCCTCGAGCGCGGCGATCGCCGGGTCGGGGTTGCGGCTGCCGACGGTCCGCAGGCACGCCGCCTCCTTGCCGAGGCGCACGCACGTGTCCTTGGAGCCGCCGATGCCGACGCCGACGATCGCCGGCTGGCAGGCCAGCCCGCGCCGGCCATGCTCGATCAGCGTGTCGAGGAGGAAGCGCTTGAGACCGCCGATGCCGTCGGTGGGGAAGAGCATCCGGTAGTCGCTGCCGAAGAGGCCGCCCTTGTGGACCGTCGTGAGGTCGATGAAGTCGGAGCATGGCTCGAAGGCGTAGGTGACCTCCGGCGCGTGCATGCCCACGTTGTTGTCGTGGTCGGCGCGGGTGAGCGGATGCACCCGGTTGGGCCGGAGCGGAATCGCCGCGGTGGCCTCCGCGGTCGCCCGCCGCAGCGCGCGCTCGAGCGCGACGAAGCCGCCCTCGATCTGGGCCTCGTTGCCGGCGCGCACGTAGTAGCGCGGCAGGCCGGTGTCCGCGCACATCGGACGCCGCTCGGCGGTCGCGATCTCCCAGTTGAGGAGCATCTCGGTGAGGACGAAGCGCGCGAGCCGGTTGACCTCGCGGTCGCGCGCGCGCTCCACGCCCGCGCGGTAGTCGGCGGGAATGTCGATCGCCGCGCGTGCCGTCAACTCACGGGCGGTGTCCTCGATCAGCTTGGCCGCGATCGGTCGCGCCATGGCAGCACCCTAGCACTCCCCCGCGACCGACGGTAGAGGCTACACGCGGCGAAAGGCGCTCGCGATGAACTCGGTGAATCGCTCCTCGAGCTCGGCCGCGACCGCCTCGGCCACCTCCCGCGCGGTGCCGTCCCGCTCGACCTCCCCGAGGTCGCTCCACTGCTCGAGGTACGCGTCCGAGTCCGCGAGCCCGAGCTGCATCGCCACCGAGTCGATCAGGGTCTGGAATCGGTCGCTCAGCTGAAGCGTCACCTGCCCGGCCGGATCGCTTGCCTCGACCGCTGCCGGGATCTCCTTCCAGGCGATGATCCGATAGCGCGCCATCAGACGCCGCCCATGAACTGGGCGAGCAGAGTGACACGGTCGCCCCCGGCGAGCGGCGAGTCGAGCGTGTGGGCGATCCCGACGACCGCGTCGTTGACGAGCACCTCGATGTGCTCCCCCAGGTCGTCGCCGTGCCACAGCGCCGCCTCGAGGTCCGGATAGCGCGTGGAGAGGCTGCGGAGCACGCTGCGGAGCGTCGCCGGCGGGGCGAGCGGCTCGTCGAAGGTCCGCCGCGTCGCCCCGTCGCCGCCGACGAAACGCGTCGGCCAGCCCACGATCTCGATCGGCACCGTGGTCGCCACGGCGGGTGTGCCCGTCACGACGGGCCGGATCAGGCGCCGCTGCAGCACGCGGCGGATTTCGCCATCGGCAGTCCCGCGCGCGGCGCGGCCTCGTCCTCGAGGTCGTAGTTCAGGTGGTATACCTCCCACTCCACGCCGTCGGGGTCCGCCACCCAGAACTTGTCCTGGTTCGCGTGGCAGCAATTCACGCCCATCTCCTCGCGGATCGAAAGGCCGGCCGCCTTCACACGCGCCAGCTGCCGCGTGACCTCCTCGGGCGTGTCGACCTGGATGCCCATGTGACTGACGTGCCCCTCGCCGGCGGCGCGTCCCTCGCTCAGGGCCAGGTTGACCGGTCCCCACGCGGGCAGGAACTTCACGTACCCCGGCTTGACCTTCACCGGCTCGATGCCGAAGAACCGCGTGTAGAACTCCCGGGTCTTGGCGAGATCCGACACCGTCATGTGCACGTGCACCTTCGCGTTCATAGCGCCTCCTAGCAGCACGCGGTCAGCAGCCGCACGAGCTGCGAGACCGTGTCCGGACGGGTGGAATAATAGACGAACCGCTCCTCTTTGCGACTCCGGATGAGACCGGCGCGGCTGAGCACGCCGAGGTGGTGC
>JBOHQB010000021.1:0-2326 GCA_050731995.1 Candidatus Rokuibacteriota bacterium | reverse complement strand
ACGTGTTCACGCTCTGCGGCGGCCACATCCTGCCGATCTACGACGGATGCCTCACCGAGGGCATCCGGATCATCGACACGCGCCACGAGCAGGCCGCGGCCCATTGCGCGGACGCCTACGCCCGCCTCACGCGGAGTCTCGGCGTCGCGCTGGTCGCTCCCGGGCCCGGCGTGACGGACGCGGTGACGGGCGTCGCCAACGCCTACGCCGCGCGCAGTCCGATGCTCCTCATCGGCGGCGCGGCGCCCCTCGGGCTGCGCGGTCTCGGCGCGCTGCAGGAGATGGAGCAGGTCGCCCTCCTGCGGCCGATCACCAAGGGCGCCTGGACCGTCGCCGAGGCGCGCCAGATCCCGGAGGTCTTGACGACCGCCATCCGCGCCGCGCTGACCGGGCGGCCGGGTCCGGTCTTCGTCGAGATCCCGGTGGATCTTTTGATGACGACGCTCGAGGACCGGCTGGCTCCGATCCCGCAGCAGTACGTCCACCGGCCGCGCGGCGCCGCCGACCCGGAGGACGTCGAGCGCCTCGTTCGGCTCCTGGGTGAGGCGCAGCGTCCCGTCGTCATCGCCGGTGGCGGCGTGTACTGGGACGACGCGGCCAAGTCGCTCGCGTCATTCGCGGAGCGGGCGGGGGCGCCGGTCTTCATGAACGGCGCCGGGCGAGGCTGCCTGCCGAGCGGTCACCCCAACGCGTTCGCGCAGGCGCGCGGATTCGCGCTGCGTGAGGCCGACGTCGTCCTGGTACTCGGCACGCCGCTCGACTTCCGGCTCGGGTACGGCCGGCCGCCCGTGTTCGCCGAGGGCGCTCGCGTCGCGATGGTGGACTGCGACCCGGGGGAGCTCGGGCGGAACCGCCCGGTCGAGCTCGGGCTCGTCGGCGACATCGACGTCATCCTGCGCCAGGTGGCCGACGCGCTGCCGCAATCCATCAGCCGAGGCGCCGAGCGGTGGCGCGCGCGCGTCGCCGAGCGCGAGGCGGAGCAGCGGCGGATGCTCGAGGGCTTCTGCGCGTCGGGCGACGTGCCCGTGACGCACTACCGTTTGGCGGCCGAGATCGCGCGCGTCGTCACCGCCGATACGATCGTCGTCGGTGACGGCGGGGACGTGGTCGGCGCCGTGTCGAAGATCGTGCCGCTCCACCGACCGGGGCAATGGCTCGACCCGGGGCCGCTGGGATGCCTCGGCGTCGGGCCCTCGTTCGCGCTGACCGCGAAGCTGCTGCGACCCGACCAGCGCGTGCTCCTCGTCGCCGGGGACGGCGCGCTCGGCCTCAACGCCATGGAGCTGGAGACCGCGGTGCGCTTCGGCCTGCCGTTCACCGTCGTGGTGGGCAACGACGGTGGCTGGGGCCAGATCCGCAACCCGCAGCGCTCGTTTTTCGGCGAGGCGCGCATGGTCGCGACGTCGCTGCCCGAGACGCGCTTCGACCTGCTCGTCGAGGCGCTCGGCGGCCGGGGCGCCCTCGTCCGCGAGCCGGGCGACATCGGCCCGACGCTCGCGAAGGCACTCGCCTCCAACGAGGTCTGGTGCGTGAACGTGATCTTGGACCCTGCCGGCTATGCCAAGACCGGCACGGTTTCGATGGCGATCTAGACCTGCGAATCACCTTCCTCTGCCCCCACGTCCGGATTGCCGGCGGCGTGCGCGCGATTCTCACGTACGCCGACCGCCTCGCCGGCCGGGGCCACGTCGTGACCGTCGTGGTGCCGGCCAAGGGAGCGGTGCCTGCGTGGCTCGCCGGCGCCCGCGGGCTCGGTCCCGACTGGATGCCGGGTTTCGCCCCGCGCGTCCGCTGGGTCGCGCACTGGCGCGCCGACCGGCTTCCCGACGGCGACGTGCTCGTCGCGACCGCGTGGCAGTCGGCGGGCATCGCCGCGGCGGCGCCGGCCCGGTGCGGCGCCAAGTTCTATCTCGTCCAACACTACGAGAGCCTCTACCATGGCGCCCCCGACGCGGTGGACGCGACCTACCGGCTGCCGCTCCGGAAGATCGTGATCTCGACATGGCTCGCCGGGATCATGCGCGAGAAGTTCGGGGGCGCCGGCGACGTGCTCGTCACCCCCGTCGACCCGGCGCTCTTTCACCGCGTCCCCGTCGAGCCCGGGGGGCCCCGACCGCGCGTCCTGATGCTGCACCACGACTACGCGTGGAAGGGCGTCGCCGACGGCCCCGAGGCCGTCCGGCGCGCGCGCGCGCGTGTGCCGGCGCTCCGGCTCGTCGGCTTCGGGGTCAAGCCGCCGCGTGGCTCCGTCGGGTACGACGAATTCCACGCGAACCCGCCCCAGGAGTCGCTCGCCGCCCTCTACAGCTCCGTGGAGGTCTACCTC
>JBOHQB010000020.1:0-4090 GCA_050731995.1 Candidatus Rokuibacteriota bacterium | reverse complement strand
CCCCCTGCTGGTGTCCACCGTGGACGCGTGGTGCCGGCCGCGCGATTTCACGGCATTCGTGGCGGCGGCGCCCCGGCACGGGGCCGACGCGACGGTGCTCGCCGTCACGCCCCTCGTGGCCGACGAGAAGCCGCTCTGGACGCGCGTGGCCGCGGACGGCCGCGTCGAGGCGGTGGGCGGCGCGTCGGGCACGCACGTCACCGCCGGGATCTACCTCGTGTCGCCGGGCGCGCGCCGGCGCGCGCTCGAGTCGCGCGACGGCCGGCTGCGCGACTTCCTGACCGCGCTCCACGGCGCGGGCGAGCCGATGTGGGCCGAAGTGATCGAGACGGTCGTGGACGTGGACCGCGCCGAGGACGTGGCCCTCGCGGAATCGCTCGCCGGAGGCGGCGCGTGAGCCGGCCCTGGTGCCTCGGCATCTTCCGCGAGCGCGCGCACTCGCCGGGCCGCGAGACCGACGACGCCGAGATCCTGCGTCTCACCGGCAAGCGGCTCGAGACGCGCGGGTGGGAGGTGGTCCTGAAGGAGGCCGACGCGCTCAACGGGCCCACCGAGCCGGCGCCGCGGTTCGTCTTCCTCATGTGCGAGCGCCTCGACGCGCTCGACCGGCTCCGCCGCTGGGAGGCGGCCGGCATGCCGCACGTGAACAGCCCCGCCGCGGTTCTCAACACCTACCGCGAACGCATGGTGGCGCAGCTCGCCGAGGCGGGCGTGCCCTTCATCGCGAGCCGTTTCGTCTCGACCGAGGCGCCGGCGCCGGCCGTCGAGAGCCCCGTGTGGGTGAAGCGCGCCGACGTCCACAACACCCAGACGGGCGACGTGCTGCGCGCCGACACGACCGCCGAGGCGGCGGCGGCCCTCTCGGGCCTCGCCGCCCGCGGCATTCCGCGCGCCGTCCTCCAGCCGCACGTCGACGGCGACCTCGTCAAGTTCTACGGCATCGGCGCCGGGCGGGGACCGGGCGGCGTGCCGCCGTGGTTCCGCTGGTTCTATCACAAGGACCAGCAGCTCGCCGGGCACCGCTTCGACGCCGGCGCGCTCGGCACGCTGGTGCGGCGCGCCGCCGCGGCGCTCGGCCTCGAGGTCTGGGGCGGTGACGCGATCGTGACGGCGGGGGGCGACCTCACGCTCCTCGACGTCAACGCCTGGCCGAGCTTCGCGCTCTATCGCGACGAGGCGTCCGCGGCGATCGCCGGCCATCTGGCGGAGCGCTTCGGCCGGGGGAGTCGCGAGGGAGACGGCTGGTGAGCGGGCGGCGCGAGGTCGGGCCGCGCTCGCGCGAGATCGTCGAGCGCGAGCGGCGCTGGGCGGCGCCCGGGATGCAGGGCTTCTCGCTCTACGCAGGCCTCGCGATGGCGAGCGGGCGCGACTGCACGCTCGTCGACGAGGACGGCAACGAGTACATCGACTTCATCGCGGGGATCGCGGTCGGCAGCGTCGGCCACTGTCATCCGCACTACGTCGAGTCGCTCAAGCGGCAGGTCGAGCGGCTGACGTTCGGGAGCTTCACGACCGACACGCGCGCGCGCTTCCTCGAGCTCCTCGCGTCGGTGACGCCCGAGGGGCTCACGCGCATCCAGATGTTCTCAGGCGGCGCCGAGGCGGTCGAGGCGGCGCTGCGGCTCGCGCACGCGGCGACCGGGCGCCACGAGGTCGTCGGCTTCTGGGGCGGCTTCCACGGCAAGACCGGCGGGGTGCTCCCGCTCCTCGGCAGCGACTTCAAGCACCACCTCGGGCCCTTCACGCCGGGCCGCCACCTCTCGCCCTACGCGGACTGCTACCGCTGCCCGCTGCGCCTCACGTATCCCGACTGCGGTATCGCGTGCGCCGAGTACCTGCGCGACGTGATCCGCCACCAGACCGGCGGCGAGATCGGCGCGATCATCGTCGAGCCGATGCAGGGCACCGCGGGCAACGTGATCCCGCCGCCCGGATTCCTCCGCGCGATCCAGGCGATCGCCAAGGAGCACGGCGCGCTGCTGCTCGCCGACGAGATGATCACGGGCTTCGGTCGCACCGGACGCATGTGGGGCGCCGACCACGACGGGGTCGTCCCAGACATCATGACGGTGGGCAAGGGCGTCGGCGGCGGCTTCCCGCTCGCCTGCGTCGTCTCCACGGACGCGCTCACGTCGGCGAAGCCGTGGTCGAACCCGAGCGCGTCGTCGTCGAGCTACGGCGGCAACCCGCTCGCGTCGGCCGCCGGTCTCGCGGCGCTCGAGATCATCGTCAAGGAGGACCTCGCCGCAAACGCCGAGCGTGTCGGGCGCGTCATGCTCCGCCGTCTCGAGGAGCTGAAAGAGAAGCACCGCTGCGTCGGCGAGGTCCGCGGCAAGGGGCTGATGCTCGGCATCGAGCTCGTGCGCGACCGCGCGACGAAGGCGCCGCTCGACCGGGCCGTCACCCGGGATCTCTACCAGGAGTGCCTGCGCCGCGGGCTCGTCGCGATGACGTACGCGCCCTCCGTGCGGATCAACCCGCCGCTCACGATTCGCGAGGAGCAGGCGCTCGCCGGGCTCGCGATCCTCGACGAGGCACTCGGCGTCGTCGCGCGCGCCCACGGGCTCGGATGAAACCATCTACCTGGGGGCCCCGAAATGGCCCCCAGCCCCCCACGCTCGGACGCGCCCCGGCAGAGCCGTGGCGCGCCTCGGGACCGACAGAAGTATGAGCCTGCGCGGCGCGCTGCTGGGCTTCGGCAACGTCGCCGCCCACGCCCACCTGCCCGGCTGGCGGGGTCGGCCCGACGTCGATCTCGTGGCGGCGATGGACGCGCGGGCGGACCGCCGCGCCGTCTGCGCTCGGCTCCTCCCGGGCGCGCGCTGGTACGCTTCCGCCGAGGCGCTCCTCGGCGCCGAGGACCTCGACTTCGTGGACATCTGCACGCCGCCCTCGAGCCACGCGCCGCTGATCCGGGCGGCGCTCGAGCGAGGCTGCCACGTGCTGTGCGAGAAGCCCCTCGTCGGCTCGCCCGCGGAGCTCGCCGCGGTCGCGCGCGCCGCCGCGGCCCGCCGCCGCGTGCTCTACACCGTCCACAACTGGCACCACGCGCCGATCGTGCGGCGCGCGGACGAGCTGATCCGGGAGGGGGCGATCGGGCGCCCCACGCGCGTCGTGTGGCGCACGCTCCGCACGCAGCCGGCGGCCACGGCCGGCGGCGCTGACGACAACTGGCGCGTGAACCCCGCCATCGCGGGCGGCGGCATTCTCACGGACCACGGCTGGCACGTCTTCTACATCGTGCCGCGCTGGCTCGACGCGACGCCGACCGCGGTGAGCGCGACGCTCGAGTCGCGCGGCGCCACGCCGCTGGCCGTCGAGGACACGGCCACGGTGCGACTCACGTTTCCCCGCGCGACCGCCGAGGTGCTGCTCACGTGGGCCGCCGCCGACCGCACGAACTGGGCCGAGATCAGCGGCGAGCTGGGCACGCTCCGCCTCGAGGACGACACGCTCGTGCTCACGGGCGACGGCGCTCATGCGCGCTGGCCCTGCCCGCCCCGCATGTCGGACGGCTCCGCGCACCCCGACTGGTTCGGGTCCGTCGTCCACGATTTTATCGCCGCCGCGCGCGGCGAGACGTCGGCGGCGGCCAACCTCGGCGAGGCGGCGTTGTGCGTGGCGGTCGAGGCCGCCGCGCGTGAGTCGAGCCGCCGGGGTGGCGCCGAGCAGCCGGTGCGCCTCCCCGCGGAGTCCCTCGCCTGAGCGCGACCCTCCACACCGACGCGGGGCCCGTCCGCGCGATGCTGCTCGTCGTGCCCGACGGCGCCTTCGACGGCGACACGCCGGTACTCGGGCTGCCGCTCCGGCGCCGCATCGCGCTCGCCGCCGCACGCGCCGGCTTCGCGCGCGTGCTCGACGCGCGGGACCCGCCCGGCGCCGCGCCGCGCGGCCGCTGCCGCATCGTGCTCCTGCCCGCGAGCGTCGTCCCCCAGCCGCGCTGGCTCGCCTCGCTCCTGTCGATGGCGGTCGAGCCGGACACGCTCTACGTGGACCCGGCGTTCGCGGCGACGGTCGAGACCGACGAGCCCGAGCCGATTCTCGCCGCGGCCGCCGGCGCCCCGAGCCCGCGCGAGCTGCTGGCGCGGAT
>JBOHQB010000019.1:0-3892 GCA_050731995.1 Candidatus Rokuibacteriota bacterium | reverse complement strand
GGCGTGCTCGGCGCCGCCTGCCGTCGCGCGCCGCAGCCGACGGCCGGCTCCGTCCCCTTGATGAACGCCATCGGCACGGGCCGCACGCACTCGTTGGACGGATCGAGGTCCACGGGGATGATCACGATCTTGTCCGGGACGGCGAAGTCCTCCTTCGGGCTGTCGCGGAGCGCCTTCAGCATGTACGCGGTCCAGATGGGCGCCGCCAGCCGGCCGCCCGTCTCCTCGGTGCCGAGCGAGCGCGGCCGGTCGTAGCCGACCCAGACGCCCGTCGCCAGCTTCGGCGTGAAGCCGATGAACCACGCGTTCGAGTAGTCGTTGGTCGTGCCCGTCTTGGCCGCGATCGGCCGGCCGATCGGCTTGGCGGCCGTCCCCGTGCCGCGCTCGACGACCCCACGCATCATGTGCGTGACCACGTAGGCGACCTCGGGCGAGACCGCCTCACGACCCTCCGGCACGTACTCCTCCAGGAGCCTGCCCTGCGGGTCGGTGACGTACCGGATCGTCGTGGGCGGCAGCCACACGCCCTGGTTGGCGAGGGTGCCGTACGCCGACGTGAGCTCGATCAGCGTCATGTCCGAGGTGCCGAGCGCCAGGCTCAGGTTGGCCTCGAGCGCGCTCGTGACGCCGAGGCGGCGCGCGACCTGGATCGTGCGGTTGAGCCCGATCCGCTCCTGAACTTTGACGGTGACGACGTTGACCGACTCCTCGAGCGCTTGCTCGAGGGTCGTCCAGCCGCGGAACTTTCGGTCGTAGTTGACCGGCTTCCAGGGCTGGCCGTTGGGTCCCACCGCGTACGATACCGGCGCGTCCTCGATACGCGTGGCCGCCGTCAGGCCCGACTCGAGGGCCGCGATGTAGATGAAGGGCTTGAAGGCGGAGCCCGGCTGCCGCCGGGCCTGGGTCGCGCGGTTGAACTCGCTCTTGAAGAAGTCGGAGCCGCCGACCATGGCCTTCACGTAGCCGGTCTGGGGCTCGAGCGTGATGAGCGCGCCCTCCGGATGCTCGCCGGGCCGCGCCGTCTTGGACCGGCCCTCGAGCGTCCTGAGCCCCTCGCGCAACGACTGCTCGGCCATGAGCTGCATCGAGGGGCTGAGCGTGGTGTAGACGTTGAGGCCGCCCTTGAAAACCATGTCGGCGCCGTACTTCGTCTCGAGCTGTTGCTGGACGTACTCGAGGAAGTACTGGCCGGTGGTGCGCCGTCGCTCGGGCGGGACCAGGTCGAGCTCGGCCTTCGCCAGGCGCGTCGCGTCCGCGTCCTTGAGCACGCCGTACTCGACCATGCGCCGCAGCACCACCTCACGCCGGCGCCTGGCCGCGTCGGGATGCTCGAACGGCGAGTAGGTGGACGGGGCCCTCGGCAGGCCGGCGAGCAGCGCCGCCTCGCGCACGTTGAGCTCCGTCACCGACTTGCCGAAGTAAGTGCGCGCCGCCGCCTCCACGCCGTACGCGCCGTGGCCGAAGTAGACCTGGTTCAGGTACATCTCGAGGATCCGGTCCTTCGAGTAGCGGCGCTCGAGCTCGAGCGCGAGGACCGCCTCCTTGAGCTTACGCTCGAGGTTCTTGTCCGGGGTCAGGAAGAGCAGCTTCGTCAGCTGCTGCGTGATCGTGGAGCCGCCCTCCACGATGCGCCCGCGCCGGTAGTTCTGGTAGACCGCCCGGGCGACGCCGATCGGGTCCACGCCGGAGTGCGAGTAGAAGCGCTTGTCTTCGGTCGCGATGACCGCGTCGCGCAGCGACTGGGGGACCTGTACCAGCGGCATGAAGATGCGCCGCTCCACGTGGAACTCGGTCAGGAGCTCGTCGTTCTCGTCGTAGACCTTCGTGCCCTGGATCGGCTGGAATGTCTCGAGCGCGGTGACGGAGGGGAGCTGGCGCGGCAGGATCGTGAACGCCCAGAGCGCGGCGATGCCGACGGCGGAGCCGACGACGAGCGTGGCGACACCGGTGACGAGGAGAAACACCCGCAGCCAGCGGCGCCGGCGCTTCGGGGGGCGAGCGTCGGCCGGCTTCTTCTTCGCGGCAGCCATGCCGACTCATTATACTGTTGGCCTGGATGCGAGACGTGACGGACGCCGGTTTTCCCCCTGTCGACGAGCAGCTCGGCGTCATCCGACGCGGCGCCGCCCAGATCATCGTCGAGTCGGAGCTCCGCGAGAAGCTCGAGCGCTCGCGGCGCGGGGGCGTCCCCCTCAAGGTCAAGCTCGGCCTCGATCCGACCGCGCCCGATCTGCACCTCGGCCATACGGTTGTCCTGCGAAAGCTCCGCGACTTCCAGGAGCTCGGACATCAGATCATCGTGATCATCGGCGATTTCACGGGGATGATCGGGGATCCCACCGGGCGCTCGGAGACGCGCCGGCCGCTGACCTGGGACGAGATTCGGGCGAACGCCGAGACGTACCGCGCCCAGCTCGGGCGGGTGCTGGACATGGCGAAGACGCGCATCGAGTTCAACTCGACGTGGCTCGGCACGCTCACCTTCGAGAACGTGATCCGCGAGACCGCGCACCTCACGGTCGCGCGCATGCTCCAGCGCGAGGACTTCGCCGAGCGCTACGCGGCGGAGCGGCCGATCAGCCTCCACGAGTTCCTGTACCCGATCGCCCAGGCTTACGACTCCGTGGCGCTCGGCGCCGACGTCGAGATCGGGGGCACCGACCAGACCTTCAACCTGATCGTCGGCCGGGACCTCCTGCGCGCGCACGGCCAGGAGCCGCAGATCGCGCTGACGACGC
Source organism: Candidatus Rokuibacteriota bacterium (assembly GCA_050731995.1). Classification (GTDB taxonomy): domain Bacteria; phylum Methylomirabilota; class Methylomirabilia; order Rokubacteriales; family CSP1-6; genus JBOHQB01. The sequence goes on along the minus strand of JBOHQB010000019.1, from coordinate 1,154 downwards.
CGCTGCTCGAAGGGCTCGACGGCGTGCAGAAGATGTCGAAGAGCCTCGGGAACTACGTCGGGATCAGCGAGCCGGCGAACGACATCTACGGCAAGCTGATGTCGGTGTCGGACGATCTCATGTGGCGCTATTTCGAGCTCCTGACGCGGGTCCCCGAGGCCGAGATCGTGGTGCTGCGCGCCGGCCATCCGATGGACGCCAAGAAGCGCCTGGCCCGGACGATCACCGTCCAGTATCACGGCGAGGCGGCGGCGGCCGAGGCGGAGGCGCATTTCCGGCGCGTCTTCCAGCGTCGTCAGGATCCCGAGAACACCGAGGAGATCCGCGTGTCGGCCGGGCGGATCGACGCATCCGGGGGGCAGCTCCAGCTGGTCAAGGTCCTCGTCGCCGCGGGGTACGTCTCCTCCAACTCGGGAGCCCGCCGGATGATCCAGCAGGGCGCCGTCGAGGTGGACGGCCAGCGCGTGTCGGACGTCAACGGGGCCTTGGCGGCCGGCCGAGCGTACCTGATCCGGGTGGGCAAGCGGCTCTTCAAGCGGGTGGTCATCGAGGCCTGAAAGGCCGATTTTTTGAGTAGTTGACAATCATCCCCGGGCTACGTATAGTCAGTCTTCGCCCACACAGAAGCGGTGACGCTGATGTAGGGGTTCCGGTCACCGCACCTCCGTTGACCGTAGTGCTCTTTGAAAGTCAAATATGCTACTGGCTCACCGAAAAGGTGTGAGCACCATCCGTCCTATTCGAGTGCCTTGCGCTCGGACCGAGTAACTGCAGCACATCGCAGAAACAACGTTCGAGCTTGGAGCACAGGTTCATCGCTTCTACTTGGCGAGTTTGATCCTGGCTCAGAGCGAACGCTGGCGGCGTACTTAACACATGCAAGTCGGACGAGGATCATCGGTGTAGCAATACATCGGCGGTCCTAGTGGCGTACGGGTGAGTAACACGTGGGCAACCTGCCCTCGAGTTCGGGATAACCTTTCGAAAGGAAGGCTAATACCGGATACGTTCCTCGGGTCGCGAGACTTGGGGAGGAAAGGTGGCGCAAGCTACCGCTCTTGGAGGGGCTCGCGGCCTATCAGCTAGTTGGTGAGGTAACGGCTCACCAAGGCTATGACGGGTAGCTGGTCTGAGAGGACGACCAGCCACACGGG
>JBOHQB010000018.1:0-7661 GCA_050731995.1 Candidatus Rokuibacteriota bacterium | reverse complement strand
ACAGAGGCCGCGGGAGGCTCGTATCGCGAGCGGCGAGTGGCGCTGTTTGAACGCTTCGGCGGTCCCGAAATCGGCGCCTTGGCGCGTCGCCGATTTCTCGAGGGGCACACGGATGACGCCACGCTCGACGCCTGGCTCCGTCTAGCCCTTCCCTTTTACACGCGCAGCCCGCGCGATCCGGCGGCGGCACAGCGCACGATCCGCCATCCCGAAGTCCTGCGTTGGTTCAACCAGCCGGGTGGAGAGGCTCACACGTTCAACATGTTCTCCGCCCTCTCGCGGGTGCAGTGCCCGACCCTCGTGTTAGGCGGGGAAGAGGATCCGATGATCCCGATCGAATGTCAGGTGGATATCGCGGCGGCCCTCCCGGCGCATCTGGTTCGCTTCGAGCGGTTTCCTGGGTGTGGGCACGGGGTGTTCCACGATGCGCCTGAGCGTGCCATGGCGGTGATCCGGGACTTCGTTGTGCACTGACATGCAGGACGGAGGGCTGTTCTGGTTCATGGAAGGCCCGGGCGATGCCCAGGCCGATGCCGGCGCCCGCCCCGGTGACGAGAACGGTGTGATCGCTGAAATCGAATGCATTCATCCCAGACTCCTTGGTAGTATCCCGCTGAGATTCTCCTACACTTCGGAGGCGATGCGATGGGATCGATCGTCTACACGCGGATCTCGGCCGACTGCCACATCGACATGCCCTGGATCCCCCCGGATCTCTTCACCGCCAACGCGTCGGCGGACATGCGGGAGCGCATGCCGTACGTCACCGATGGTCCGGACGGCCCGTACTGGACGTCGAAGAACGGCGGCTCGTTCGGGCTCGTGGGGGGCGTCGGCCCGTCAGGCCAGAAGCTGGTGCCCGGACAAAACTACCGGGTCGACAAGATGGCCGAGACCGGTCTTTACGAGGACGGCAAGAAGGGCATTCGCCGCCCGACCGATCCTCACCTGCGCATCAAGGACATGGAGCGCGACGGCGTGCAGGCCGAGGTCATCTTCGGCATCCTCGGGGCCGCGACCCGGCTGAACGACCACGAGGCGGCCGCGGAGATGTTCCGCATCTACAACGACTGGCTCGCCGACTTCTGCCGTCACTACCCGGATCGCCAGATCGGCCTCGCCTGCCTGCCCTACGGCGACATCGACGCGGGCGCGCGCGAGATCCGCCGCGCGGCGAAGCTCGGTCTGCGCGGCCTCGAGCTCTCGTGCTCGTGGGACATGGAGCCGATGTGGCATCCGGTGTGGGAGCCGATCTGGCAGGCCGTCGACGAGGTGAACCTGCCGCTCCACTTCCACACGTTCCCGACCATCCCGCCCGGCGTGCGCGAGAAGCACTCCGGGCTCACGCGTCGCGCCGCGATGTTCACCGGCGTCTCGGCCTTCCAGATGAACCTCGTCAACATCCTGGCGGCCATCATCGGCGCCGCGGTGCTCGAGCGCTATCCCAACCTCCGGATCTCCTTCGGCGAGAGCGGCATCGGCTGGATTCCCTATGCGCTCGACCGCATGGACTTCGAGTGGGAGGACCGGTTCCGCGACCTCGGCCTCACGATGAAGCCGAGCGATTACTGGCGCCGCCAGTGCAAGGCGACCTTCCAGTTCGACCGCATCGGCACCAAGCTGATCGAGGACATGGGCGCCGAGACCCTCATGTGGGCCTCCGACTACCCGCACACCGACGGCGTCTGGCCGGAGTCGTCCAAGTACATCGAGGAGCAGTTCGGCCACCTGCCGGCCGATGTCACGCGCCAGATCACCTGCGAGAACGCCGCGAAGTTCTACGGCTTGATGAGGTAGCTCAGCGTGGCAGCGACACGCGCGGCGCGCCCGGGACGATCGCGAGGTGGATCGGATTCACCCCCGGGACGTGACCGGCCAGCATGTGGATCGCGTCCTCGGCCTGCTCGAGCGGCAACGACCAGGTGTGCATCTTCGCGAACGGGTAGCGACCCGACTCGATGATCTCGATCGCGCGGAACGTCTCGTCGACGGGCATGCTCAGCACGCCGCGGATCGTGAGCTCCTTGTAGATGATGTCGTCCACATCGAAGTCGCGCGCGGTCCGCTGGCCCTTCAGCCCTGCGACGACGACGCGTCCCTTCCTGACGGCGATCGCGACGGCGTGATTCAGGGACTGGGGCGCGTACGGCGTCGTGTCGACCACGACCTCGGCGCCCCCGCCCGTCGCAGAGCGCACCTGCGCCACCACGTCCCCCGTCTCCGCGTTCACGGTGACGTCGGCGCCCAGCTCGCGCGCGAGCGCGAGCTTCTCGGCGTCCCGGCCGAGCCCCGTGATGACGACCTGCCGCGCGCCCGCCGCGCGCGCGGCGATCACGCAGCAGAGCCCGCGCTGGCCCGCGCCCAGGATGACGACGCGGTCGCCGGGGCCCGTGCGCGGGACCGAGGCCGCCCACGAGAGTCCGGCCGCCAGCGGGTTGAACATCACCGCGACACCCGCGGGAATCTTCGGGTCCATCTTCTTGACGACCGAATAGGGCGAGAGGTACATACGCTCGGCGTAGCCACCCCACAGGTGCGGCGGCTTGCCCACGTCGGTGTAGCCGTAGGTGCCGCCGCGCGTTGGACAGGCGCGCGGCTCCCAGCGCGCGCAGGCCTCGCAGCGCCCGCAGCCGTAGCCCGAGCGCACCGCGACGCGATCGCCCTCGAGCACACCCCAGCGCTGCCGCGCCGCCGCGCCGATCTCCTCGATCACCCCGAGCGGCTCGTGCCCGGGGATCACGGGGTACGGCGTGTAGTCCTCGTGCTGCGGCTGCGCGCCTTCGTATTGCTCGTAGTCGCTGCCGCAGATGCCGCACGCCTCGATCCGCAGCAGCGCGTCGTCGGGGCCGAGCGCAGGCCGGTCGAACTCCCGCGCCTCGAGCGTCCGGGGCTTGACGAGCACCGCCGCGCGCACGCGGGGGCTCATCGCGCCCCACGGAGGCCGGCGGCCGCGAGACGCGGGAATACGACGTCGCGGAACGCGGCGACTTCCGCCTCCGGCGGGGCGAAGGTCAGGAGCGGCATGAGGTAGAGGTTCCGCACGCCGAGCTTCGTCATCTCGACGATCCGGCCGGCGCAGTCCGCCGGCGTGCCCACGAGGCCCAGCGCGTCGCAAAGCTGCGCCACGATCTCGTCGGGCACGAACGACGTCGCGGCGATGGCGGCCTCCCAGTCGTGGGCGTGGGAAAGATCCGGATAGACCCGGTGCACGGCGTCGGGGATGTCGAGCTGCGGAAGGCGGAGACCCGCCGGTCCGAGCCAGTGACCGCCCCAGCGGAGGATTCCCCAGTGGACCGCGGTCGGCCGCGCCAGCCGACGCGCCTCCTCGGTGCTCGCCGCCGTCCCCGTGCGGACGGCCCAGACGATCTCGAGGTCTTCGAGCCGGCGTCCCGCGCGCCTGGCGCCGCGCTCGAGATGCTCGAGCGCCGTCTCCACGATGCCGCGATTGAATCCCACCAGAAGGAGCGTGCCGTCCGCGATCTCGCCCGCGACCTCGATCGCCTTCGGCCCGGACGCCGCCATCAGCACCGGAATTCTCCTACCCGACGCGTAGCCGAGCCGCCCCGGCGTCCCGCCGAAGTCGGCGGTCTCGCCGGCGAGGAGCGTCTTCACGGTGCGGACGCAGGCGCGCATCTCGTCGAGCGTCGCCGGCTTCCTGCCGATCGTGCTCGCGGACGTGTAGCCCGTGCCGATGACGAGCTTCACCCGTCCCGGCGCCAGCTCCTCGACGGTCGCGATGGCGCTCGCCAGCACGGAGGCGTGGCGCGTGAACGGATTCGAGACCGCGGGGAACAGCATGAGCCGCGAGGTGTGCGCGGCGGCCTGGCCGAGGACGACGAACGTGTCGCGCGACAGCATCTGGCTGTCGAGGATGCCGACACCGTCGAAGCCCGCCGCCTCGATGTCCTGGATGAGCCGCACGAGGCGCGGCATCGGGGCCGTGCCGGGCACGCGCATGTGGACGCGGACGGGGTCGCTCGCTGGCACGGCGCGATCCTACACCACACCACGCGTCCGGCGACGCCGTCGTGTAAAATCGCAGCATCATGTCGAACGGGACCCCCACCGCCCTGCTCCTGAACGCCGGCCACGCCCTCGACCATCTCTTCCTCCTGATCTTCGCGACGGCCGTCGCCGGGATCGCCGCCGAGTGGGGCATGACCTGGCAGGATCTGATGCCCTACACCGTCGGCGCCTTCGTCATGTTCGGGCTCGGCTCGCTGCCGGCCGGACGGCTCGGGGACCTCTGGGGACGTCGGGCGATGATGATCATCTTCTTCGTCGGCATCGGCCTGTCGGCGATGCTCATCGCGCTGACGACGGGCGTGTGGTCGCTCGCGGCGGCGCTGACGCTGATGGGCGTCTTCGCGTCGGTCTACCACCCGGTCGGCATTCCCATGCTCGTGCAGCACGCGAAGAACCCCGGCTTCACGATCGGGCTGAACGGCCTGGCGGGAAACCTCGGCATCGCTGTCGCGGCGATCCTGACGGGCTTCCTCGTGAAGTATTTCGGCTGGCGCGTCGCCTTCGCGGTCCCCGGCGGGCTCGCGATCCTCTGCGGCGCGCTCTTCGCCGTCCTCGCCCCGCGCGAGGACGTGCCGCCGGCCAGGCGGGCCAGGAAGACGGTGGACCTGCCGCCGTCCGTGATGGCCCGCGTGCTCCTCGTGATGACGCTCGCCGCCATCTCGAGCAGCCTGATCTTCAACTTCACGACCAACGGCAACGGCCATCTTCTCGCCGAGCGGCTGGCCGGGCTGGTCGACGATCCCGCGACGCTCGGCGTGTTGCTCGCGGTGGTCTACACGATCGCCTCCCTCGCCCAGCTCGTGGTCGGCCGGCTCATCGACCGCTATCCGCTCAAGTGGGTGTACCTGCCCATCGTGGCCTCGCAGGTCCCGCTGTTCGTGCTCGCCTCGCAGGCGACCGGCTGGCCGCTCTACGCGGCGATGCTCGCCTTCATGATCTTCGTCTTCGGAGCGATCCCGTTCGTCGACGCGATGATCGTGCAGTACGTGGACGACCGCGTGCGCTCGCGCGTGTCGGGGATTCGGCTGGCCGTGTCGTTCGGCGTGAGCTCCCTGGCGGTCTACCTGCTCGGACCGACCGTCAAGGCCGCGGGGTTCACGACGCTGCTCTCCGTGATGGCCGTCATCTCGGTCTTCACGACGCTCTTCGTCGCGCTGCTCCCCGGTCGGATCCCGGCGACCCAGACCGTCGCCGCCGTGACCGCGCCGACCGCATAGCCGCCCGCTCCGATGGAATACCCGGCGTGCTGACGACGACCGTCGTGGGCAGCTACCCCCAGCCGGGCTGGCTCGTGGACCACGCGATGTTCGAGACGAGCGCGGTGCCCCGCGTCCGCATGCGCCAGATGTGGCGCGTCACAGAGGCGTACCTCGGCGAGGCGCAGGACGACGCGGTACGCCTCGCGGTGGGCGACATGGAGGCAGCCGGCATCGACGTCGTCACCGACGGCGAGCAGCGCCGCGAGAGCTACTTCAACCAGTTCGCGACCGCGCTCGACGGCATCGATCCCGAGCGGCCGGGCACCGCGATCAACCGACGGGGCCGGCCCCAGTCGTGCACATGTGCTTCGGCTACGCCTTCAGCGTGAAGGACAAGCCCAGCGCGTACTCGTTCCTGCCGGAGCTGGATCGCTGCCGCGCGAGCCAGATCTCGATCTAGGCCGCGCAGCCGAGCCTCGACCTGTCGGTGCTCGCGGCCCTGCCGTCCAAGACGATCGTCCTCGGCGTCCTCGACCTCGGGGACACCGTCGTCGAGACGCCTGAGGTCGTGGCCGCGCGCGTCCGGACGGCGCTGCAGCACGTGCCGGCGGCGCGGCTGATCCTGGCGCCGGACTGCGGGATGAAGCACCTACCACGCGAGCTGGCGCTGGCCAAGCTCCGCGCGCTGGCCGCCGGCGCGAAGCTGGTCGGAGAGGGCGCTTGACATGGACGGCGGGCGCGGCGAAGGTAGCCGCGCTCTCACAAAGGAGGGACCCGCGATGAGGACGAGATGGCTCGTTGCCGCCGCTCTCGTGTCGCTCGTGGCGCTTGCCGGGTTCGACCAGGCGCTGGCCCAGCAGAAGTGGAAGGGTATCGCCACGAGCCGTCCGCTGCCGCAGTTCCAGCTGTGGGTCTGGCTGGGAGAGGAGTTGGACAAGCGCACGAACGGCCAGATCAAGCTGGAGGTCGTGAGCCTGCCCGAGGTGGGGCTCACCGGCTTCGAGCTGGTCCGCGTCGTCCGCGCGGGGCTCGTGGACGTCGGCGACGTGCTGCCGACCTACGTCGCCGGGGACGTGCCGATCGTCGAGGGCGTCGACCTGCCCGGCCTGTTCAAGGACTTCGAGACCTCGGTGAAAGCGCACGCCGCCTACATGCCGGCCCTCAAGAAGCACGAGGACAAGCTGGGCGGCGTGGTCCTGGGCGCCTACCTCTGGCCCCACCAGGTCATCTTCAGCCGCAAGCCGGTCCGGAGCCCGGCCGACCTCAAGGGATTGAAGGTCAGGGTCTACGGCACCGCCCAGACGGAGTTCGCCCGCGCGCTCGGCATGGAGCCGGTGTCACTCGCCTTCGCCGAAACGTACACGGCGCTCGAGCGGGGCACGGTGGACGCCGGCTTCACCGGCACGTACTCGGGATGGGGCGTGAAGTGGTTCGAGGTGACCAAGTACCTGGTCGACGTCGCCCACGGGCCCGTCGCCGGCACCTTCGTCGTGAGCAAGCGCACCTGGGACAAGCTCTCGCCGGAGCTCCGCGCGACGCTGACGAAGCTCGGCGAGGAGTTCACCGAGAAGGGTTGGGAGGTCGGTCGCCGCACGACGGCGGAAGGGGTGGACCGGAATAAGGAGAAGGGCATGGAGTGGATCGCGCTCTCTCCCGCGATGGCCGCCGCCGTCAAGGACGCGGTCAGCAAGACCGTCGTCCCGAGCTGGGTCAAGCGGGCGGGACCGGACGCCAAGGAGGTCTTCAACCAGTACCTCGCCCCCCACAGCGGCTTCACGATCCCGTGACGGGGGGAGGCGGCACGGCGCCCACTCTCGCGCGGCGGCTCCTCGGCCTTCTCGACCGGGTGTCGACGGCGATGGCGTACCTCGGCGGCGCCTTCCTCTTCCTGATCTCCTTCTACATCACGGCCGACGTGCTCGGGCGCAAGTTCGTGGGTGTGTCGTCGGCGGCGACCGACGAGATCGGCGGCTACGCCCTGGCCATCGGCGGGCTGTGGGCCCTCGCGTTCTGCCTGACCACCGGCGCCCACGTGCGCATCGACATCCTCCTGCCGCACCTTACCCCGCGCCTGCGGGAGGGGCTAAACTACGCGGCGCTGCTACTCCTGACCGCGTTCGCCGCCATCGTGGCCTGGTACGTCTGGAAGCTCGCGCTCGAGTCGTTCGCCACGGACGCGCGCGCGATGAGCATTCTCAGGACGCCGCTCGCTGCGCCGCAGACGTGCATGGCGCTCGGCTTCACGCTGCTCGCGGCCCAGGGCGCCGTGATGCTCTTCGTCGGCGCCACCGAGTCGCTGCGGCGCGGGACTCTCGCCCCTCTGCCCGTGCTGCGGGTGGAGGGCTTGACCGAGGGGCTGTGAGGACGGCGTGAGCTTCGTCGCGCTCGGCGTCGCCACGGTGGTGATGATCGTGGCGTTCCTGATCGGCCTGCACG
>JBOHQB010000017.1:0-7413 GCA_050731995.1 Candidatus Rokuibacteriota bacterium | reverse complement strand
TCCTGTCCAGAGCGGGACGGACCGTCGACGATCAGGCGAAGCAGCCGAGCACGGCCGAAATGTGGCGTCATTATGCGCGGCCGGCCCGGATTGTCAATCGCGCTCGTCACCGGCAGCGGCCGCGACGTCGGGCAGCTCCCCACGCCCGCCGGCGGTCGACACGCATACGCGTCTCGCGAAGATTACGTTGATCGTCTTCGTCTTGCCGTTTGCCTGAAACGTGTTGCCGCTGCGGATGTGTCGCGGAGGCGTGAACCCATCGCATGGGCCAGTGATGAGCGTTATAAGACGGTCGCGCGCCCAGTTACACTTGATGTGTCCGTCTAGGGCCTGAACGCTCCTCGCGCCGGAGTTGGAGGACGACACTCTCACTCATGATGTGCTCCTTGTGTGCCGGGTTAAACCGGCGAGGTGTTCTACTCCGACTCGGGATCCGATCACATAAGATAGTCCTTGTGCGCTCCTCGCGCAGAAAGGGGGTCAACCTCTCCGTCCATCAGCGCTAGACTCACGCCATGAGTGCGCGCCTTTTTGGTGCCAAGGTCCGCCGCCTCGAAGATCGACGGCTCCTCACCGGGCGCGGCCGTTACGTTGCCGACATCGTCCTTCCTGGCATGCTGCACGTCGCGGTCCACCGAAGCCCCCACGCCCACGCGCGAGTGCTCAAGATTGACGCGGGCGCGGCGAGGCGGTTGCCCGGCGTTCTTCATGTCCTCGAGCCTACCGATGTCGCCACGCTCGGCCGATTGCCGCTGCTCGTCCCGCACGGGAGCCTGACCGCGCCGCAATGCGCCGAAATCCTTCCCCAGGACATCGTCTCGTATGCCGGTCAGGCTGTCGCCCTCGTCGTCGCCGAGACGGCGGCTCAAGCCGACGATGCGGCCACCGCCCTGCACGTCGAATACGAGCCGTTACCCGCCGTCGCCACGCTGGACGATGCACTCCGGCCCGATGCGCCACGAGTCCACCCGGGTGGCAATGTCGCCGCCCGCTTCACGCAGCGTGTGGCCGATCCCGCACACGCACTGCCGCGCGCCGACGTCGTTGTGCGCGAGCGCTTCGAGTTGCACCGGGGCGCCGGCATGGCGCTCGAGACGCGCGGGATCGCCGCTCGCTGGGACGCCGACGTCGGCCAGGTGACGGTCTGGTCGACGACGCAGTCCCCCCAGATTCTCAAGCGGCTTCTCGCGCGGTTCCTCGGGCTGGCCGAGCACGCGGTGCGCGTCGTGACCCAGGACATCGGCGGCGGATTCGGACCGAAGGGCATCGTCTACTCCGAGGACATTCTCGTGCCCTTTCTCGCCCGCGCGCTCGGTCGTCCGGTGAAGTTCATCGAGACCCGTCGCGAGCACCTGCTCGCGGTCACTCAGGAGCGTGATCAGCGGCACGAGGTCGAGCTCGGGCTGACGCGCGACGGCACGATTGTCGCCCTCCGTGATTCGTTCGTCCACGACTGCGGCGCTTTCGTCTCATGGGGCATCATCGTGCCGCTCATCACCTCGGTCAGCGTCCCGGGACCGTACCGCGTGCCTCACTATGAGGTGACGTTCACGGCCGTGTATACGAACCGCGTTCCGGTCACGCCGGTCCGCGGTGCGGGGCGCCCGCAGGCCGTCTTCGTGATGGAGCGGATGCTCGATCTCGCGGCAGAGCGTCTCGGCCTCGACCGCCTGGAGATCCGCGCACGCAATCTGATCCAGCCGAACGAGTTTCCGTACGACGTCGGGCTGATTTCGCGCGACGGCGGCCCACGCCGCTACGACAGCGGGAACTATCCCGAGTGCCTGCGACGCGTCGTCGATGCCGTCGGCTGGCATGGCTTCGCGGCCGAGCAGGAGCGGGCGCGCGCCGCCGGGCGCTGGCTCGGCATCGGACTGGCGATGTTCGTAGAGGATACGGGCCTCGGGCCGTACGAGGGCATCAGGATCCGTGTCGATTCCGGAGGGCAGGTCTTCGTGTTCTCCGGCGCATCGAGTCAGGGACAATCGCACGAGACCACGCTCGCGCAGATCGTCGCCGATGGCCTCTCGGTCCCGCTCGAGCGCATCACTGTAGTGCCGGGCGACACCGCCGGTATCCCGTACGGTGTCGGGACCTTCGCGAGCCGCGTGGCCGTCCTCGCGGGAACCTCGGCGGCGCAGGCGGCTGCCGACGTCAGAAAGAAGGCGCTCGCAATGGCGGCGCGCCACCTCGAAACCGCGGCCGAGGATCTGGTGCTCGAGGATGGCCGGATCGAGGTGCGCGGCGTGCCGGGCCGAGGAATGACGCTCGCCGAAGTCGCGACATTCGCGTCGGCGCCTCGCCCTGGATATGCGCTGCCGTCGGGAATCGAGCCGGGGTTGGAGTCAGCGGCCTACGTCTCGGTGCCCCAGTCGACCTACTCGAGCGGGGCGCACGCGGCGGTGGTCGAGGTCGACCCGGACACCGGCGTGGTGACCATCTTGAAATACGTCGCCGTCGACGACTGCGGCACCCTCATCAATCCGATGATTGTCGAGGGTCAGGTTCACGGCGGCATCGCGCACGGTATCGGCAACGCGCTTCTGGAAGAGATCGTCTACGACGCCGCAGGCCAGCTGGTGACGGGCACGCTCATGGAATACGCGCTGCCGCGCGCCGATACGGTCCCTCCGCTCGAGGTGCACCATGTCGTCACGCCGTCCACGCTCAATCCGCTGGGCGTCAAAGGCGCGGGCGAAGGCGGCACCCTCCCCGCGCCCGCCGCCATCGCGAACGCGATCGCGGACGCCCTTCGCCCGCTCGGACTCGACATCATCGAGATGCCGCTCACGCGCGCGCGGCTCTGGCGCCGCATCCAGGCGGCGCAGGCTGACCGACCTACCGCAGCACGCCGCGATTCGAAAAACGCGTCTCCTGGCTGGTGATGAACTCGAGCAGCGCCGCCTGCCCGCCCTCGGTGGCCTTTCTCGCTCGGGCGAAGGCGGCCGCGATGTCTTCGGGCCGCTCGACCCGCTCGCTCCAGCCGCCCATGGCGCGCCCGAGGTCGGCATAGCGCCCGCCGATGTCGCGCGTGCCGTACTTGTCGTGCGACACGACGAGGTGCGGGATCTCGATGGCCATGCTCGAGTTGTTGAGCACGACGGTGAGGATGGGAATCCCGCAGCGCACAGCTGTCTCGAAATCGAGCCCGGTCATGCCGAAGGCGGCGTCGCCCATGAAGTTGACGCAGAACTTGTCAGGGGCGGCGAGCTTGGCGCCGATGATGAGGCCGAGCCCGGTGCCGAGCGCGTGCGATTTGCCCCAGCCGAGATAGCTGCGCGGCGTGACGGCCCGATAGAAGGGCAGGAGCTGGTCGCGCGGGCTCCCCGAGTCGTGAGTGACGATGGCGTCGCGCGGGTCTACCGTGCGCATGAACTCGGCGATGACCCGATAGGGATTGATCGGGACCTCGTCCGAGCCGAGCGTCGGCGTCCATTCGGCGAGCCATGCCGCGCGCACGCGCTCGAGCTCGGCGCGCACGCTCTCGCGTCCGGCGGGGCGGCCCCCCTGGCTCTTGATGGCCTCGATGAACTGGCGCAGCACGAGTCGCGCGTCCCCCAGGAGCGGATAGTCGGCGGCGTAGCTCTTGTTGAGGTCGCGCTCGTCATTGGTCGCGTGGATGAGCGTCTTGCCGGGGGGAATGCTGGCGGCCATCCCGTGACGGGTGAAGCTACACCCGATGCCGAAGACGACGTCGGCCTCGCGGAGATAGTGCAAGGTGTGTCCGGTCACGACCGGGCCGCCGGTGCCGAGCGCGAGCGGGTGATCCTCGGAGAAGGCGCTCTTGCCTTCGAGGGTGGCCATGACCGGCGCCTGGAGCAACTCGGCCAGCTCGAGCAGGTCATCCGATGCCTGCGCGTACAGGACGCCCTGGCCGGCGTGGATCACCGGCCGCCGCGCCTCGCGGAGCACGCGGGCGGCAGTCTCGACGTCGTGCGCATTGGCGCCGGCTGCTGTCACCTTGACCGATCGGTACGCGTCAATCAGGGCTTCGGGCACCTCCTCGCTCACGATGTCGGCGGGGATCTCGACCATCACCGGGCCCGGGCGGCCCATGCGCATGAGGCTGATGGCCCGGCGCATGACATCCGCGACCTGGCTGCCCACGGTGATGGTCTCGACGGACTTGGTGACGGACGCGTAGGTGCGCGCCGAGCTGAACAAGGGGAACACCTGGGCACGGTCGCGCGGATGCCCGAGCGGCAGGAGCAGCATCGGCGTGGAGTCGGAGTACGCGGTGGCGACACCGGGGAAGGCGTTCTCGGACGGCGAGCTTCTTGCCGTTCTTCACTCGCGCATACCCGTCGGCGATGCCCACGCCCACCCGTTCCTGGCGGCAGAGCACGGGCCGGATCTCGGCCTTGGCCACAGCCTCGATCAGCGGAGTCGTCGGATAGGCGCTCAGGAACTCGGCGCCCTCGATCTTGAGAATGCGGGCGATGGCATCGATGACTTTCACGGTCGGCGCTCCCTGGGCCCTTCAGGCTTCTCGCCGAGCGCGAGCAGCTCCATGCCGAGCCCGTAGCCCAAGAGATCATGCATCTGCCGGCGAAGCGCCTCGGTCAGCAGGAGCCGCGTATAACGCAACAGCAGGGTCGGCCGGCGGGCAAGGTCCTCCGCCAGTTCCCAGGCCCGCGCCAGGAGCTTGTCGGGCGGCAGGACCTCGGCAACGAGGCCCAGTTCGAGCGCCTTCTGGGCGTCGAGCGTCTGCCCGGTCAAGAGGAAATAGCGGCCCCGGTTCATGCCCAGGAGCAGCGGGTAGACGATGTGCATCCCGTCGCCTGGCACCACGTCGGAAGGGAAGTGCGCCGAATCCTGGAATTGCGCGGTATCGGCGGCAAGCACGATGTCGCACAAGAGCGGGATCTCGGAATGGCGCCAGGCCGGCCCGTTGATCGCACTGATCACCGGCACCTCGATTTCGAGGAGCTTCATCAACAGGTGGCGGCCCTCCCAGTGGATGCGGTCGATGCGCTCGATCGACGGACGGGAAGGGAAGGATGAGGTGCCGGGGTTCGCCCGCGGCCCGGAAAACTCGGCGCCGGTGCCGGTGATGATCACCACCCGGTTATCGCGGTCGGCGCCGACATCGTAGAACGCCTCGGGCAGCTCGCCGTGCGGTAGAAAACCCCAGCGCAGCGAGCCGCCATCGGTGTGCAGCGTCATCTGTAAAATGCCGTTGCGCCGCTCCATGCGGATCGTCTGGTATTTGTTGACGTAGTCTTCGAACTTGCTCATCGGAGCCTCCGGCAATGGTTCTTGCCCTCTCCCGGGTTTCTCAGGCGCTGCGCTTGCCCTCCGCGAGCGCGATCAGCGCGTCATGGATGCGCCGGTCGACCTCGAGGCCCGCGCGCGCGCGACGTGCGCGCTCGCGATACCCGCGCTCACCGGGAATGCGGATCTCATCGACACCTGCCTGCCGTGGCGTCGCCTTGATCGCGGCGATCTCTGAGGCCAGCGCGCGACGATAGTCTTCCAGTGGGACCAACAGATCGGGCTTGAACGCGATGAAGAGGTATCCGGTGCTCTCCTTGTCGGCTGTCCCGCTACAGAGCACGCCGAGCGCGTGCATCGCGAGCGCCAGCGCGTAGCCCTTGTGCCCGCCGAACGGCAGGATGGCGCCGCGTCGCGCAGCCGCCGCGTCCGTGGTGGGACGGCCGTGCTCGTCGATCGCCACACCCTCCGGCAACGGGATTCCGAGACGGTGCCGGAACTGGAGATCCGTGCCCATGAACGCGGAGGTGCCCAGGTCGATCACCAGCGGGTCGCCCTCCATCGGGAAGCCGAAGGCGATCGGATTGGTGCCGAGGAACGCCTTGGCGCCGCCCAGCGGCGCGACCAGCGGGGGCGCGGCCACCGTGTGGATTCCGATCAGGCCCGCCCGCGCCACCATCTCGACGTAATAGGCGCTGCGGCCGCTCATCCAGATGTTGTTGACGCCGACGAGTGCAAAGCCGTGCGGTTGCGCCCGCTCGATCACGGCGCGCGTCGCGTAGTACATTCCCAGCATGCCGCTCTGGTTGCCACCGTCGAACAGCACCGACACGCTCGTCTCCCTGACCACGCGCATCGGACTGCGCCGAGCCTTGAAGGCGGGGTGGTCGGCGACGTTGAGCAGCTTCGGCAGTCCGGAGTACTCGTAGCCGCACAGGGCCGCGTCGATCACGTGGTCGGCGAGGATACGCGCCTCCGCGGGGTCGTAGCCGATCCCGCGCATGGCGCGCTCGGACAGCGCGCAGGCCTCGGCGACGCTCAGGTGGACGCGTTCGGTGGAATCGGCCGACATCTTGGCGCCTATCCTCAGGAATGATCGCTGACCGCGTGAGAAGGCCGAGGCTGCCCACGCTCGGGCTAGCGTGCCGCTCGTCACATCTTCGTCAGCCGCCGCTATGGTCGCATTGATAGCCGGGTGAAGCCAGGAGAGCCGTGACACGAGGCGGCACGAGGCCGCGTAGGGCTCGCAGCCGCCGGCCAGCTCCACCGACGGACTTCAGTCGGCGCGGGGATCGGGTAGTATCAGCGTCACGAACTCAGAGGAGGCCTCCATGATGAACGACGCGAGCAGGCCGATCGGACAGCCGGCAGCCGCGAGCCCCCCGGGCAAGCTGGCGTACGCGACGCCGACCACCGCCCCTCTCGTGGCGGGCCGGCGCTCCTTCTTCAAGTACCGCGACCTGGGCGTCACGGCCGCGAGCAGCGGGAAGATCCGCGCCCAGGTAACGATCGGGGCCGAGGGAATGACGCAGCCGACGGGGTGGCATTACCACGTCTGCGAGGGCCAGTTCGTGTACATGCTCAGTGGATGGGTTGACCTGGAGTTCGAGGATGGCCAGAAACTGCGTATCCAGTCGGGCGAGTCGCTCTACATCCCGGGCGGTCTTCGGCACAATGAGACGGCGGCGTCACGAGACCTGGAGCTCCTGGAGATCTCCGTTCCCGCGGACATGGGCACGGTGGCCTGCGATCCGCCCGAGGGGTGGTCCAAGAGCGCGTGACGCCACGCTGACGGCGATCCCGCCCGGACGAACCCCTTTCGTTTACCCGGGAATCACCCGGGCGGTCACCTCGCCTTCTCGATGATCCGGCTCACGACCGTGTAGTACTCGTCGGCGTAGCCCGCGGCCTTGGCCCGCTCCATCAGCCTGAGCGTGGCCGTGGCGCCCTCGAGCATCAGGCCACAGGATTCCGCGAGTGCCAGCGCGTACGAGAGGTCCTTGAGGATATACGTCGTCGGGAACGCGCCCTCGGTGGGATGGCGGTCGGGCAGGATCGACTTCATCCCGTGGTTGCGCAGCACGAAGCTGTCCGCCGACCCCTTGCTGAGCGTCTCGAAGAGCACGCGCGGATCGACGGCGCCGGACGCGCGCGCCACCGCCATCGCCTCCGAGATGGCCACCACCGTCTGCGCGACGA
>JBOHQB010000016.1:0-16560 GCA_050731995.1 Candidatus Rokuibacteriota bacterium | reverse complement strand
CGCGACCTCTCGCGCGTCGTCCCAGACATCACGCCGGCCGTGCTCGCGCCGGCGGCGCTGCGCCGCCTCTCACGCACCAACCTCGCCAGGCTCCGCATTGTCCCCGGGCGCCCGCGCCTGGGCTGTCCCCTCGCCGGAATCGGCAAGATGATCTGTATCGGCCTCAACTACACCGACCACGCCGCCGAGGTGGGCATGCCGCTCCCCAAGGAGCCGACGGTCTTCATCAAGGCGCCGAGCGCGATCTGCGGCCCCGACGACCCGATCGTGCGCCCGCGCGGCGCCGTCAAGCTCGACTACGAGGTCGAGCTCGCCGCGGTGATCGGCCGGGACGCGCTGGACGTCGACGAGTCCGGCGCGCTCGCGCACGTCGCCGCGTACTGCATCGTCAACGATGTCTCCGAGCGCGCGTTCCAGATGGAGCACGGCGGGACCACGACCAAGGGCAAGAGCGCGGACACCTTCGGCCCCGTCGGCCCCTGGCTCGTCACCGCCGACGAGGTCGGCGATCCCCAGGGTCTCGAGGTGTGGACGACCGTCAACGGCGAGCGGCGCCAGCACGGTCACACGAAGAACATGGTCTTCTCGGTGCGCGCGCTCGTCGCCTACGTCTCGCGCTTCATGTCGCTGCGCGCGGGCGACCTGATCTCGACCGGCACGCCGGCCGGCGTCGCCCATGGCATGAAGCCGCCGCGCTATCTCGTGCCGGGCGACCTCGTCGAGCTGGGCATCACGGGCCTCGGCGTCCAGCGCCACACGATCGTCGAGCGCCGCTAGCGATGTCGAAGATCGTCGAGGGCAGGAAGCGTAACGAGGAGCGCCCCGGGTTCCCCGGGGCGTTCCGAACGCCGGGGGGAATGGGAGTGCGAAGCAGCAGGCCGTTCGACGGCCGAGGCGAGCCTGCGTGAGGGGGCCATTTCGGGGCCCCCCATTGAGCTAGGTCTCGCCCGTCCAGGAGGCGTCCGCCACCGCGCGCCACCGCGCCCGGATACTCTCGGTCGCTTCGCTCGGCAGCGGACCCGCCTCAAGCAGCGCCGCGTTCTGCCGCCATCGACCGGGCTTCGTCGTGCCCACGATCGCCGTGTGGACGCCCTGCGCCGCGAGCGTGAAGCGGAGCGCGGCGGAGACCGCGCGGTCGCCGCCCCTCCGCAAGAATTCGTAGTCGAGCGCGCGCAGGCGGGACCAGTAGGTCTGGTAGTACGGCTCGGCGGGCTTCCGCGCGTAGCGCCACGCGACGTTGGCGAGGGGCCGCTTGGCGATCACGCCCATCCGTCGGGCGCGCGCGAGCGGCAGCGTCAGCTCGAGCGCCTCCTGGTCGGCGATGCTCACCGACGTTTGCAGCGTGTCGAAGCTGCCGCATTCGACTGCGTAACGAGCGGCCTCACCGTCGCCGCTGTAGCCGATCCAGCGCGTCCAGCCGCGCTCGCGCGCCCGTTCCAGCGCCGTGATGCAGTCGCCCCGCTTCAGCACGTCGAGCGAGCACGAGTGGAGCTGGAGGAGATCCACGTGATCCGTCTTGAGCCGCTTGAGACTGCGCTCGAGGCTCCAGAGCAGCGAGTCGGGCCGCCAGTTGCCGCGGTACCCGCCGTGCGGGTGCCCGCACTTGGTGAACACGTAGCACTCGTGCCGGCGTCCGCGAAGGGCGCGACCGATGAGCCCTTCGCTGCCCGCGTAGCACTCCGCGGTGTCGATGACGTTGAGGCCGGCGTCGATCGCCTCCCCGAGCAGCCGCTCGACCGTCTTCAGACTCACGCGCTGGTAGCCGATCTCGGAGCCCCCGAAGCCGAGCGCGCTCACGGACATGCCCGTCCGGCCGAGCCGCCGTTGCGTCACGATTTCAGGCCGCTATCCGGCTCAGACGGTCGCGGGCTTGTCGCCCGTGTACCCGGCTCGATGGAAGTAGTTGGCGTTGTAGAACTCGAGGACGAGATCGCGATAGACGGCCGGTGCGTAGCGCGGAGGGTTCGCGGGCCCGACGCAGGTCGGCAGACACTCGATCACGGCGTCGGGGTTGGGACTGTAGAAGAACGCGATCGAGTAGCGGTCGCGCCCCGTGTCGTTGAGCACGCCGTGCGGCGTTGAGAAGAACCGGTCGTTCGACCACCGCTTCATCATGTTGCCGAGATTCACGAGAAACGTCCCGGGGATCACCGGCGGCGCGAGCCACCCGCCGCCGGGCAGGCGCACCGCGAGCCCCGGCGCGTCCTCGCGCGCGAGCATCGTGATGAACGAGTTGTCGGTGTGGGGACCCTGACCGAACTGTTCGTCGTCGTCGGTGGCTTGTGGCGGATAGTGGAGGAAGCGCAGATTGATGTGAGCCTCGTTCGCGAAGAAGGGCACGAACCAGCCGGGCGGCATCTCGAGCGACCGCGCCAGCAGGCGCAGCATCCGTCCGCCGAGCGCCTCGAGCGCCTTGAAGTATCCGACCATCGCCCCGCGCATCCCCGCGTGACCCTCGGGCCACTGGTTGCGTCCGCGGAGCGGCCTCCCCGCGAGCACGTCGGGATGGTCGGCGGGCCGGTCGTGGCTGATGAAGAACGACTCGTTGAAGTTCGGGCGCGTCGCCTTGTGGACCGTCGAGGCGCGCTGCATGGACTCGTTCACGGGCAGGTAGCCGATGTTGTTCTCGTTGAGCCGGAGCCGCAGCTTGTCCTCCACCGGCAACGCGTGGAGTTCGCGCGAGGCGGCGAACGCCCGGTCGATGACCGCCTGGTCCACACCGTGCCCGGCGATATAGAAGAAGCCGATCGTCTCGCAGGCGCGACGGACCTCGCCGGCCACGCGCTCGAGGGCGTCCGGCTCGCGGCGGAACGCGGGGCCGACGTCGATGACCGGGATGGTCCGGGTCACCTCGGCGACGTCCCGCACCGCCATCGTCTTGAAGATGTTCATCGCCCCCCGATCCTAACGCTTGAAGACGCGGGGTGGAAGATGGAAGATCGGCGCGACGGAGGACCGCTCTTCGCCAGCATGTACGCCGCTTACGACGCGCTCTCCGAGCCGATGAAGCGCCTCCTCGAGGATTTCACCGCGATGCACGAGGGCGAGCACGTCTACCGGGGACGCTTCGGTCGCCTTCCGGGACAACCGCTGCGTCCAGCACCACGCGATGTGGGACTACTACCCCGCGCGGCGCCACGGCCACCGCGTGACGATCCGGGGCGACAAGCCTTTCTACCGTCCCTGACGCGCCGGTCCGGAGCCCGCGCGGGCGGCAGCGGCGTCTCAGACGCGCGCGCCGAGCCGGTCCCAGGCCAGACGCGCCATGCGTCCGATCAGCTCGTAGGCCGCCGTGAACCCGGGGGTGCCGTCGGGGAGCACATCCGGCACGTGCTCGGTGTACGCCGTCAGGATGTAGAGCGGGCGGTCCGCCTTGAACACGATTCCGGCGTCCATGAAGCCGCGCGACCCGGTCCCCGTCTTGTGGGCCACCTTCGTGCCCGCCGGCAGCCGCGAGGGCAGGCGCGTCTTGAGCTTCTGCCAGGAGAGGATGTCGAGCGCGAGCCGGCACAGCTCGGGCGTGCAGCCGAGCCGCGCCGCGGCCGCCGCGTCGGAGGTGCCGCGCAGGATCAGCTCGAGCAGGAGCCCCTGGTCGTTCGGCGTGGTCGTGGTCACCTGCTCGAGCGTGTGATCGCGCCCGAGGCGCGGCGGAATGCCGAAGCGGTGGATCGTCCCCTTCATGCCGAGCGCCTCGCAGTAGCGCTGGATCTGCGGCAGCCCGACGAGGTCCACGACCATCCCCGTGCACGTGTTGTCGCTGACGATGATCATCATCACGAGCGCGTCGCGCAGCGTGATCCAGAACCCGGGTGAGAGGTGCTGGAACGTGCCCGAATCGTTGTCCTGGTAGCGCGCCTCGATCGTCACGCGCTGGTCGAGGGCGAGCTTGCCGGCGTGGACGGCCGCGAGCGCGGCCATGAGAATGGAGATCTTCCGCGTACTCGCCGACGGCACCGGCACGTCCCCGAGCCGGTCCGCCCGGGCGCCGGTCGCCAGATCGTTCAGGTACCAGCTCGTCTGGAACGGCAGGGCGTCGCAGAGCGCGTTCATCGACCGGACCAGGTCGTTCATCAGCGCGTCCCTCCCGCGCCCGTCACCTCGTAGAGGCGCTCCTGCGACCGGATGGCGGCCGCGCCGTCGGGCCGGATGCGCACCGAGCTCCCCGTCGAGAGGATCCGCCGCGCCTTCACGTTGTCGGTGAGCTGGACCTCCAGCACCTCGCGAACCACGGCCCGCAGCGCCGGGTCGAGAATGGGAAAGGCGATCTCGACGCGGCGGTCGAGGTTGCGCGGCATCCAGTCCGCCGAGGCGAGCAGGTACTCCGGATCGCCGCCGTTCTCGAAGTGGAAGATTCGCGCGTGCTCGAGGTAGCGGTCGATGATCGAGATCACCCGGATGTTCTCCGAGAGGCCGGGCACTTCGGGACGCAGGCAACAGATCCCGCGCACGATCAGATCGATCCGCAGGCCCGCGCGACTGGCGTCGTAGAGCTCCTCGATGAGCCGACGGTCGACGAGGGCGTTCATCTTGGCGATGATCCGCGCCGGCCGTCCGGCCCGTGCGTGCTCGGCCTCGCGACGGACGCGCTGGATGAGCCCGTCACGCAGGTCGGTCGGCGCGACGATGAGGTGCTGGAATCCCCGCGGGCGCGTGTAGCCCGTCAGCATGTTGAACAGATCCGTCAGGTCCTCGCCGAAAGACTCGCGGCAGGTGAAGAGGCCGAGATCGCCGTAGATGCCGCTGG
Source organism: Candidatus Rokuibacteriota bacterium (assembly GCA_050731995.1). Classification (GTDB taxonomy): domain Bacteria; phylum Methylomirabilota; class Methylomirabilia; order Rokubacteriales; family CSP1-6; genus JBOHQB01. Next base: position 11,816 of record JBOHQB010000016.1, on the reverse strand, counting down.
TGCGGACGTTGTAGTTGCCGGTGGCCACGTGGCAGTACCGCCGGATGCCCTCGGTCTCCTGGCGGACGACGAGGCACGCCTTGCAGTGCGTCTTGAAGCCGACGAGGCCGTAGACGACGTGCGCGCCCACTTCCTCGAGCGCGCGGGCCCATCGGATGTTGGCCTCCTCGTCGAAGCGCGCCTGCAGCTCGACGAGGACGGCGACCTCCTTGCCGTTCTCCACCGCGGTTCGCAGCGCGTGCGCGACAGGGGACGTCGGGCTCACCCGGTAGAGCGTCATCTTGATGGCGAGGACCTTGGGATCGACGGACGCCTCGTGGACGAAGCGCGTGACCGCGTCGAAGGTGTGGTACGGGTGGTGGACGAGGATGTCCCGCGCGCGGATCGCGCCCCAGACGTCCGAGGCTCCGTCGAAGGCCGGCACGGGGTGCGGCGGCAGTAGCCGGTCCCTGAGCCGCGGAACGTCGACGGCCGAATAGAGCTGGAGGAGATCCGAGAAGGCCGTGAAGCCTTCGCCCTCGTACAGGTCCTCGGGCTGTAGCTCCAGCTCGTCGAGCAGCGTCGCCAGGATGTCGGGCGGCAGGTCGGCGTCGTATTGCAGGCGCACCGCCATGCCGAGCCGCCGCTCGCGCAGGCTCTGCTCGATGCTGACCATGAGGTCCTCGAGACGGCCCCGCATCGGGATGTCGGCGTCGCGGGTGACACGGATCGCGTGGCTCGACAGGATGTCGTAGCCGTTGTAGACGCTGGGTAGATTTAGGCGGATCACGTCCTCGAGGAGCATGAAGACGTGCCGGCCCGGCCGGTCCGGCAGCGCGACGAAGCGCGGCAGCACCTGGCTCGGGATGTGGATCACGGAGAGCGAGCTGTTCGGGAGCGTCGACGGCGCCGACGGCCGTATCGAGGCGACGAGACAGAGCGACCGGTTGCCGAGGTACGGGAAGGGATGACCCGGATCGACGGCGAGCGGCGTCAGCACGGGCAGGAGCGTCCGCCGGAAGTAGTCCTCGAGGAAGCGCCGCTGCTCCTCGTTGACCTCCTTGGGGCGCAGCAGGACGATGCCCTCCGACGCCAGCAGCGGCTGGATCTCCTCGAGGAAGCAGCGGTGCTGCTCGTCCGCCAGCTCGTGCACGCGCGCGGCCACGGCCGCCATCGTCTCGGCCGGCGTGAGCCCGTCCGGTCCCGTGGACGGCTCGCCGCCGCGGATCCGCCGCTTCAGCGTCGCGACGCGGACCATGAAGAACTCGTCGAGGTTCGAGCTGAAGATGGCGAGGAACTTCACGCGCTCGAGCAGCGGCACGCTCGCGTCCTGCGCCTCTTCGAGCACGCGCCGGTTGAACTCGAGCCAGGAGAGCTCGCGATTGAGGAACGCGTCAGCATTCATCGTATGCCTCGGTGGTCGAAGGTCTCGTGGAGCAGCAGGCCGTCGCGCACTCCGCGCGCACAGACGACGAGCGTCATGTAGCCGCCGAAGACCATCAGCTCCTCGACGACGATGGCGCCGGCCAGGATGATGTCGGCGCGCTCGGCCTTGAGGCCGCGGATCCGTTGGCGCCGCCCGGCGGAGAGGGTCTCCAGTCGCTCGCGGATCGCCGCGACGTCGGACTGATTGAGCCGTAGCCCGTGACGGTGCTTGCGCTCGCCGGGATGGGCGCGGAGGTGGATGCTGGCCAGGCTGCGCACAGTGCCGCCCAGGCCCACGACGACCTCGCCGCGCTGCGCCGGCGGCAGGACGCCCAGGAGCTGCTCGCGGACCTCCGCGCGGAGCGTGCGCAGCTCGCGCGGCCTGGGCGGATTGTGATGCAGGAAGCGGCGGGTCGCGCGCACGGCGCCGAGCGGCAGCGTCGCGGTCGAGACGGTCTTCCGCCCGCGCACCCGGCTCAGCTGCAGGGTGGCGCCGCCCAGGTCGGCGACGACGCCATCCCGGAAATCGAGGCTCTCGAGCGCGGCGTCGACGCCGAGCCGGGCCTCGTCGCGTTCGCTCAAGACCTGCACGTCGATCCCCTCCCTGCGTCGCAGCGGGTGGAGCAGCCGCTCACGGTTGCGCGCGTCCCGCACCGCCGACGTCGCGATCGCGACGATCCGCGGCCCCCGGCCCTCCGGCGAGTACCGCTTGAAAAAGCGGTGCACGGCCCGCAGCGTGCGGTCGATGGCGGACCGCGGCAGCGTGCCCGGCGGGCCGCCGCCGAGACGCGTCTCGACGCGCTCCTGCACGAGGACCCGGTAGCCGACCGCCGGCGTGACCTTCGCGAGCAGGAACCGCACGGCCGTCGAGCCCAGGTCCACGACGGCGACGAGCTCCGTCATGCCGCCCATTCTCGAGGGGCACCACGGCTCCGCCGGGGGACCCCGAGCGAGGGGGGGCTTGGGGGGTGCTCGGAACCCCCCATTCTTCTTAGTCCCGCCAGAGCGCGACGCCGCCGGCGATGCCGGCGGTGTTCGGCACGATCGTGACGTCCGGGTCGAGCTCGAAGTCGATCTTCTTGGCGTTGCCGCCGCCGATATACAGGTGGTCGAAATTCGCGAGCGACCGGATGCTGCGAATCGCCCGCTTCACCCGCTTGTTCCACTTCGTCTTGCCGACGCTCTTTCGCGCGGCGTTGCCCAGCTGCGCGTCGTAGGTCTCGCCCTTGCGGAACTCGTGATGGGACAGCTCGAGGTGCGGCGCCAGGCGGCCGTCCACGTAGAGGCCGGTCCCGAAGCCGGTGCCGAGCGTGATGATCATCTCCACGCCCTTGCCCGAGATCACCGCCAGCCCCTGGACGTCGGCGTCGTTGGCCACGCGCACGGGCTTGCCGAGCGCTTTTTGCAAAGCTGCGGCGAGCTCGAAATCCTTCCAGCCCTTGTTGTCGAGGTTGGGCGCGGTCAGGACCCGGCCGCTGCGAACGACGCCGGGGAAGCCGACCGCCACACGGTCGTAGCCGCCGAGCGGCGCGACGAGCTTCGCGAGCGTCTCGACGATCTCGGTCGGCGGGCTGCCCACGGGGGTATCCACCCGGACTCGCTCCGTCAGCAGCTTGCCCGTCTCGTCCACGACCGAGGCTTTCAGGCCGGTGCCCCCGACGTCGATGCACAAGATACGACCGCGTTCGATGCTCGTCACTTCGGCGGGCTGAGCGTGAGCCATGGCGCCTCCTTGCGGGGGACCTTCCCCGGGGAAAAGGATGCTACCACGGCAGACCCCGCCGAACCTACCCGGCCGACAGGTCCCTGAGAATTCGCGGCTTTACGAACCAGATCAGACGCCCTCCGGCCATGGGGCCGTCGGGCAGATCGACGAGCGCGGCGCCGCCCTTCTTGAACGCGAACGGCTCGCCGCGGGGTGCCCCCACCAGGCGGGCGAGAAGCCCGGCGAGGACGGGCTCGTGACCCACAATTGCCACCGTCGCGTCCCGCGACTCCTTGGCCAGGGCCGCGACGATCGCCTCAAGCCGGCCGCTCGCCAACGCGGGCTCGAGCCGGGGGGCGAGGCGCTTCCAGGCCCGGGCGGCGATCTCGGCGGTCTGCCGGGCACGAGGCAGCGGGCTCGTGAGCAGCACGTCCGGTCGCGGCGTGATCCGCGCGAGCCCCTTCGCGGCCGCGCGGAAGCGCGCCTTGCCCTTGGGCGTGAGCGGCCGATCGTCGGCGGCGATGCCGGGAGTCCCGCTCGGCACGGCGGCGGCGTGACGGATGATCAGGAGCCGCATCGCGCGACCCGCGCGGCGGCTCAGCGCCCGGTGAAGCTCGGCTTCCGCTTCTCCATGAAGGCGCGGCGGCCCTCGACGTAGTCCTGGCTGGCGAAGCACTGCTCGACGAGCCGCTCGCAGACCTCGAGGTCGCGGTCGGCGGGATCCTTGACGATCTCGGCGACGATGCGCTTGACGGCGGCGATCGTGAGCGGCGCGTTCTCGGCGATCTGCGCGGCGTACGCCTCAACCCACGCCTCCAGCTCCGCCGCCGGCACGACCCGGTTGACGAGCCCCAGGCGCAGCGCCTCGTCGGCCGTATAGTGCCGCGCCGTGAGGAGGATCTCCTTGGCCGCGGACGGACCCACGACGTCGGCGAGGCGGCGGATCCCGGGCATGCGGTAGCCGAGCCCGAGGCGGGCCGCCGGAATGCCGAACTTCGAGTCGTCCGAGCACACGCGCAGGTCGCACGCGAGCGCGAGCGCGACGCCGCCGCCCATGCACCAGCCCCGGATCATCGCGATCGTCGGCTTGTCGAGGTTCTGGAGCATCTCGTGCGCGCGGGCGCTCGTCCGGTTGTAGCCGGCGACGGTCTCCGGGGTGGACCGCTGCTTCTCGAATTCGGAGATGTCGGCGCCCGAGACGAAGGCCTTGCCGCCGGCCCCCGACAGCACGACGACGCGCACCCCGGGGTCCTTCGCGAAATCGTGAAGGATCGCCTCGACCGCCTCCCACATCTCGAGGGAGACCGCGTTGCGACGCGCCGGGTTGTTGAAGATCAGCGCCCCGACGGGGCCGCGCTTCTCGGACAGGATCTTGTCGGTCATCACACGGCTCCCGTGTCGTGGAGGGTGCGGATCTCGTCGGATGAGTAGCTGAGCTCGGCGAGGATCGCGTCGGTGTGCTCGCCATGGACCGGCGCCGGCATGCGGATCGAGCCCGGCGTTCGTGACAGCGTCGCCGGCAGCCCCTGCACCCGGATCTCGCCGCGCTCGGGATGGCGGACCGGCTGGGCCATGGCGAGGTGCTGGATCTGCGGGTCGTCGAACACTTCCTTGACGTTGTAGATCGGACCGGACGGCACGCCCGCCTTGTTGAGGGTCTCGATCCACTCGGCGCTCGTCTTCTTCACGAGGACCTTGTCGAGCTCCTCGTTCATCGCCTTCCGGTTCTTGGAGCGGTCGCCCATCGTCTTGAAGCGCGGATCGTCGAGCAGGTGCTGGGCGCCGATCGCCTCGCACAGCCGCCGGTACATCACCTGGCCCGAGGCGGCGATGTTGATGTGGCCGTCGGCGGTCGTGAAGACGCCGGTCGGAATGCCGGTCGGGTGATCGTTGCCCGCCTGCGGCGGGATCTCGCCGTCGATCAGCCAGCGCCCCGCCTGGAAGTCGAGCATGGTGACCATCGCCTGGAGCAGCGAGGTGTGCACCCACTGGCCCTTGCCGGAGCGCTCGCGCTCGAGGAGCGCGACCAGGATACCCTGCGCGAGATAGAGGCCGGCCGCGAGGTCGGCGACGGGAATTCCCACGCGCACGGGCCCCTGCCCCGGCAGCCCGGTGATGGACATGAGACCGCCCATCCCCTGCGCGATCTGGTCGTAGCCCGGGCGCTCGGCGTACGGGCCCGTCTGGCCGAATCCCGAGATGGAGCCGTAGACCAGCCTCGGGTTGATGGCGCTCAGCGACTCGTAGTCGATGCCGAGCCGGTGCTTGACGTCGGGGCGGAAGTTCTCGACGACGACGTCGGCGTTCGCCACGAGCCGCTTGAGCACCTCGACGCCGCGCGGATGCTTGAGGTCGAGCGTCATCGAGCGCTTGTTCCGGTGCAGGTTGAGAAAATCGAAGCCGATCGCCGTCGAATCGCCCTCGACGAGCTCGCGCGCTTCGACCTTGACGACCTGCGCGCCCATGTCGGCGAGCTGGCGCACGGCGGTGGGGCCGGAGCGGGCGCGGGTGAGATCCACGACGCGGATGTGGGCGAGCGGCAACGGTCCTGGCATCGGCGGTTCCCCTCCTTGTCTTCGGCTCCAGAGGCTATCATGGCGCGGGGAGGAACGCGGATGCTGCTGAAGAACGGGATCGTCGCGGGGTTGCGGCAGGATGTGGCGATCCGCGACGGCCGGATCCACCGCATCGGCCCGGACCTGGACGCCTCAGCCGACGTGACGCTCGACATCACCGACCGCCTCGTGGTCCCCGGCTTCGTCGAGACGCACATCCACCCCGACAAGGCTTTCATCGCCGACCGCACCGAGGGGCTCCGCGCCGGTGGGCCGAGCGCCCAGACGCTCGTCGCCGAGCTGAAGAAGGCCTTCACGGTCGACGACGTCTATCGTCGCGCCCGCCGCGTCCTGGAGCTCGCCGTCCGTCACGGGTGCACGACGATGCGCGCCCACGTCGAGCTCGACGCGTTCGTCGAAACGCGCGGCCTCGAGGCGATGCGTCGCCTGCAGCGCGACTTCGCCGGCGTGCTCGACCTCACGTTGATCGCCTTCGCCCAGGAGGGCATCTTCAACGAGCGGGTCACGCAGGAGCTGCTGCGCGAAGCGCTCAAGTCCGGCGTCCCGACGCTCGGCGGCTGCCCGTACATGGACCGGGACCCGCGCGCGCACATCGACTGGTTTTTCGAGACGGCGCAGGCGTTCGGCGTGCCGCTCGACTTCCACGCCGACAGCGCTGACGACCCGGCCATGCTCACGAGCGACTACATCGCCGAGCAGACCATCGCACGCGGCATGCAGGGGCGGGTCACGCTCGGCCACCTCTGCACCCTCGACGCGCTGGAGCCGACCCACCGCGCGCGGGTGATCGAGAAGCTCCGCGACGCGCGGATCCACGTCATCAGCCTGCCCGCGACAGAGCTGCACGTGAAAGGGCGCAACGACGCGCGGCGAATGTGGCGCGGCGTCACGCGGCTCGGCGAGCTTCGCGACGCCGGCGTCAACGTCGCGATCTCGACGAACAACATCGTCAACCCGTTCACGCCCTACGGGCATCCCGACCCGCTCCGGCAGGCGCTCGTCGCCGCGATGGCGGCTCATCTCGGCAACCTGGATCAGCTGGCGTGGCTGCTCGATCTCGTGACGGTGAACGCGGCGCGCGCGATCGGCCTCGAGGACTATGGCCTCGCCGAAGGGCGCCGCGCGGATCTCGTGGTCCTCGACGCGCGGAGCCCGGCGGATGCCATCACCGAGCAGGCCGAGAAGCTCTGGGTGATCAAGGACGGGCGCGTCGTCGCCCGCAACACGCGGACGAACGAGCTCCGGGTCCAGCAATGGGGAACGTGAGATTCGGTTTCAGTACATGGTCGCTGTTGTTGGTCACGCTTCTCCTACAATCGTGGCACGACCTACACCGACGCGGGTCGATACGACCAAGCGATCGCCGATTTCACCAAGGCACTGCAGATCGACCCGAGGTCGGCCACCGGTTACGGCAACCGGGGCGAGGCCCATCTTCGCAAGGGTCAATACGACCACGCGATCGCCGATTTTACCAAGGCATTGGAGATACGCCCACGGTATGCCGCGGTCTACGACTATCGGGCGCGCGCCTATTATTCTCTACGGGGTTACGACAAAGCCTGGGACGACGTGCGGAAGGCGCAGGAGCTGGGCGCCGACATCGACCCGAACTTTCTCAACGACCTTCGTGAAGCCTCCGGGAGAGAGAAATAAACTAAAACCGCATCGCTCAGTCGTACTGCGGCGCCAGCCCGTCCGCGTCGTCGCGTCCCGCGCCGGCGATGATCCGTTCGAGCTTGGCGGCCAGCTGCCGGTCGAGCGCCAGGAGCTTGGCGTGGTCCGCGCGGGCGCGGGACAGGTCGCCCATCTGCGTGAACAGCACCCCGCGATACATGTAGGCCTCGGCGAGCTGGGGCTTGAGCTCGAGGGCGCGATTGTAGTGCGTCAGCGCGCGCTCGCGGTTGGCCACGCTTTGCATGCGCAGGCTGAAGGCGAGGTTATTGTGGGCCTCGGCGAGCCGCTCGTCGGCAGCCAGCGCCTCCTCGAACTTCTGCTGCGCAACCGCGTAGCGCTTCTCCGTCATCAGCTTCACGCCGTCGTTGTAGGCGGCGACCGCGCCCTGGCGGGTGTCGCCCTTCGGGACCGGAAGCGGATCGCTCTCGATTGCGCCCGCCACCCCGGCCGCGCAGCCGAGGCCGAGCAGCAGCAGCACCCCGGCGACGTCGAACGCCCGACCCACGGCGACCGGCCTACCGGCCGAGCACGCGCCGCGCCTGCGCGATCTCGGGCCGCGCGCTGTCGGCGGCGCTCGTCTGCTCGATCACGCGCTCGGCGAAGAACGCCGCCTTCTTCGCGTCACCCGCGCGCTCGGCCGCCTGCATGGCCCCGGCGAACGCCCGGTACCGGTTCGGCTCCTTGGTGAGCACCGCCTCGAAGCCCCGCAGCGCGTCCGTGGGCTTCGCTTCTTTCAGGAGCACCATGGCCAGCACCTCGCGCGCCGGCAGGATCGGGCCGGGCGTGACGGCGTGCTTCTCGGTCGCGTCCTCGCGCTCGGCGGCGGCGCGCAGGATCGCGACGCACTCGTCGGCCTTGCCGGCCGCGCAGCTGGCCAGGCCTCGTACCACCTCGGCCTGGATGTCGATCTGCTCGGCCCAGTACCCGATCTTCCGGTCCTTCGCCGTGTCGCGGAGGACCTGCAGGCGCGCGACCTCGACCCCGGCCGCCGCGGCATCGCTGCGCATCGCCGCACCGACGCCGCGCGCGAAGGCGTTGACCGCTTCCGCCTGCGGGTACTTCTTCCACGGGTACGCCTCGACCGCCGGCGCGAGGGCCAGCTTTGCCGCCTCCGACCAGTGTCCGCGCTCGAGGGCGAGCCGCGCCGGCATCGCCGCGTACGCGTACGCGCCGGCAAGGTGGTCGGGCTTGGAGGTGACGCGGGCGGCATGCGTCGACACCTCGGCGGCGGCCTTGTCCTGGGCGAGCTGCAGCTGCGCGTAGACCATGTAATCGTACGCGTGCGGGCTGTTAAACGTCCTGTCGCCGTCCACGCGCGCCGACTGGCGATTGGACTCCACCGAGTCGCGCCAGTGGCCCACGCGCGTGAAGATGTGCGAGGGCATGTGCTGGGCGTGGGTGGCGTTGGGCGCGATCGTCGCGTAGCGCTTGGCGGCACCGAGCCCCTGGGAGGCGATCGGCGGGTAGTCGAAGCTGTGGATGAGGTAGTGCGCGACGCCCGGGTGATCGGGCTGCTTGGCGAAGATCGGCTCGAGTATCTGCGCGGCGCGGAGCTGGTTCTTGTACTGCTTGTCGCTCGGATCGAAGTTCGTGGAGATGACCAGCGCGTAGAGGATCGTCGCCTCGGAGTCTGTGGGGTAGCGGGCGGCCACGCCCTGCATTGCGGTCTCGAGCGCCGTCGCCCGCGTGCGGTGATTCAGCTTGTCGGCGTCCTTGAAGAACACGGCCAGCGCCTCGCCGTAGTCGCGCACGCGCTGGGTCTGAAGCCCGGCGGCGCGCGCCGCGTCGATGGCGGCCTGCCCGTCGGCCATGACCTTGGGCGAGAGGCTGCCCGGCCACAGGAACGGGTTGTCGAGCAGCCCCAGCGCGCGGCCCCAGTGGGCCATGCCGCAGGCCGGGTCCGCCTGGAGGACGCGGTCGAGCGCGGCCTTCTGCTCCGGCCAGGCGAAGGAGTGGTAGTACGCCATCGCCACCTCGAACTCCTTCTGCGCAGCCGCGTTGCACGAGACGGGGAAACTCACCTTCCCGAGCTTTGCCGCCGAACCAGGAGTCTGCGCCACCGCGGACAGCACGGCTGCCAGGGCGAGGATCAGGGCGCCGAGTGTGAGTGCGACTGTTGTCCTTCGAGACTTCATGGCTGACCCTCCCGTGGGTGCCGCCGAGCGCGGACGGGCCGGCGGCCCTGCTTGCTCGATCGAGATCGGGTGCCGGACAAGCGAATCCTGCTCCGGTCCAGAGCCGACGTCAAGAGCCCAGGAACTCCCGGAGCGCGGCGAGGACGGCCTCGGGATTGTCCTCGTGCAGCGTGTGCACGGCGCGCGGGATCTCGACGAGCCTCGCGTGCGGCAGCGTCTTCACCATCCGCTCGGCGACATCGCGGTCGAGGACGGTGCTTTCCGCGCCGCGGAGGACCAGCGTCTCCACCGTGATCGACGGCAGGAGCCCCCACCAGTCGAAGTCGCCGGGGCGCCGCTCCTTGACGCTCGGGTCCCATTTCCAGACGAGCCGGCCGTCGGGACAGGACCGCAGGCTGTGGGACACGACCCAGCGATAGTAGTGGATGCCCGGGTACGGGTTGCTCTGGTACAGGTGCCGCGCCGCCTGCTCGATGCTCTCCCACGTCTCGGGCTCAGGCGGACCTGCCGAGGGCTGCGTCGCCCGTTTGCTGACCTCGGGGCCGATGTCCACGACGACGAGCTTCCGGACGGCGTCCGGCCGCTTGGCCGCGAAGTACATCCCGTTGCGCCCGCCCATCGAGAGCCCGATCAGCGCGAGCGGCGCCAGCCCCAGCTGGTCGACGACGCCGCCGATATCGCCGAACGCGGCAACGGGTCCGTAGACCTCCGCCGCGTCGCTGTCGCCGTGGCCGCGCTGGTCGAGGGCGTAGACGTGGAAGTGCGGCTGGAGCGCGATCGCGAGCGTGTCCCAGGCGTGCGCGTGCCCGGTGAATCCGTGCAGCAGCAGGAGCGGCGTCCGCCCCTCGCCGCCCCAGTCCAGGACGCGCAGGCGGAGACCGTTCACCGTGACGTCCCGCTCGCTCGGGCGCAGGAGGTTCATGGCGGCTAAGATACCCCCGTGCTACAGGAAGACAACCTCATCGAGAAGGTCACCGAGAACCGGCTCGCGCACTACGAACCGTACGGCTGGCACCACTGGCCCGAGCATCCGTGGCTGACCTACCAGTTCCGGCGGGGCCTCGGCGAGACGCAGGAGGGCGGCGGCACGGTGAGCGAGTGCTTCCTCGCCGCCTCGCGCATGATCCCCGGCGACACGGAATCCTGGCACCGCGAGTGGCTGGTCCTCGGTGAGCGCAACTTCACGCGCGGCGAGGACGAGATCGCGCGCGGCCACGTGCGCACGGCGATGAACTGCTGGCTCCGCGCGGTCGACTACTACCGGCAGGCCGAGTTCTTCCTCGCGCCCGACGACCCCCGCCGGCTCGACACGTTCACGAAGATGGAGCGGTCGAGCCACCGCTTCCTCGCCCACCTCACGCCGCCCGGCGAGGTCCTCGAGGTCCCCTACGAGAGCGGCAAGACGCTCTACGCGTACTTCGTCCGCGCGCCGTTCGCGGTCGAGCGCCAGCCCTGCCTCATCTCGATGGGCGGCCTCGACTCGATCAAGGACGAGATGTGGTTCATGCAGGCGCACGGCGCGCTGCAGCGCGGCATCTCGGTGCTGATGATCGACGGCCCCGGCCAGGGCGGCACGCTCCGGCGGCACGGGCTCGTGACACGTCCCGACTATGAGATCCCGATCGGCCGATGCGTCGATTATCTCCTGACGCGCCCGGACGTCGATCCATCGCGCATCGCGGTGTGCGGGTCGAGCCTGGGCGGCTACTACGCCGCGCGCGCCGGGGCGAAGGAGCACCGTCTCGCCGCCGCGATCTCCCACGGCGCCATCTGGAGCGTCTGGGATCTCTGGAAGCACGCCGACGAGAGCCACGGTCTCGCCACGCACATCAAGTGGGTGTTCGGCGTCCCGACGATGAAGGCGGCGCTGGAGCGCGCCCGCGCCTTCGCGCTCGAGGGCGTGCTCGAGGAGATGCGCTGCCCGTACCTCATCGTCCACGGAGGCCACGACGTGCTCGGCATGTCCCAGGCGCGCCGGACGTACGACTACGCGCGGGCCAAGGGCGTGGACGCCACACTGCGCTTCGTCATGCCCGACGAGACGGGCGCCGAGCACTGCCAGCACGACAATCCAACAATTGGGCAAGAGTTGATGGCGGACTGGCTCGCCGACGTCTTCCGCATCGACCAGCCCGGGCTGCGGCGACTCGCGCTCGCGCCTCTGGTCTAGGTATGATGCGATCCATGGACCTGCTGAGCCGTCGCGAGCTGCTGGGGAGCGCGCTGGGCGTCCTGGTGATCGCCTCCAGCCACGCGACATCGGCATGGGCGCAGGCCGCGCCGCCCCCGCTGACGGTCCACAAGGATCCGACCTGAGGG
>JBOHQB010000015.1:0-4962 GCA_050731995.1 Candidatus Rokuibacteriota bacterium | reverse complement strand
GGGCCTCGCTGATTGGAGCGGTTCTGGCGAACCTCCTGCTGGCTCTGGGTCTGGCCTTCTTCCTCGGCGGACTGCGTTACCACGATCAGGAATACAACGCCGGGGCCACGCGCGTCTACAGCACGATGATGCTCATCGCCGTGATCAGCCTGGCAGGACCGAGCGCCTTCAGCCAGTTCGTCGCGTCTGAAACCACACTGCGCCACGAGCACCTCCTGAACCTGGGCACGGTGATCGTTCTGTTGATCGCCTATGGGCTGTATCTCCTGTTCATGCTGAAGACGCATCCTGATTTCTTCGCCAGCGCGGGCGGTCAGGAGGAGCACCACGCGGAGGGCGAGCAGTGGGGATTGCCGAGGGCGATCGGCAGTTTGCTCGTCGCCTCGGTCCTGGCGGCGTGGATGAGCGAGATCCTGGTCGGTGCAGCCGAGGGAACGGGCAACTCGCTGGGCATGTCGCAAGTCTTCATCGGCATCGTCCTGCTGGCCATCGTCGGCGGGGCTGCCGAAACCGGATCGGCAGTGGTGATGGCGCGGAAGAACAAGATGGACCTCACGGTGAGCATCGCGCTCGGCAGCTGCATTCAGATCGCGCTCTTCGTCGCCCCTATGCTGGTGCTCCTGAGCTATGCCGTGGCGCCGCAGCCGCTGCACCTTTCCTTTGGGCGGGCGGAGCTGGGTTCGATGTTCCTCGCCGTGCTGATTGGCGTGATGGTCGCGGGGGACGGACGCTCCAACTGGTATAAGGGTGTGCAGCTCATCACGGTCTACGTGATCATGGCGTTCCTGTTTTACTTCATGCCAGAGGCGGCGCGTTGAGCGATGCGTGCGCTCGTCCTGGCGAACGTGATCCGTCGAGCATATTCATCGGCATAGTCACCGTTTCCAGGGAGGTCTCGATGACATCGTACGGCACGTCCGCTCGCCTGCTCGTGATCGCGATCATGATTCTCGGACACGCCGCGCCGGCGCCGGCGATCACCGCCGAGGAGTTTCGCCTGCGGTCCGGGGCCGACCTCGTCGCGCTGTGCGCCGCGCCCGCCAGCGACCCGTTGTACACGGCAGCCGTCCACATGTGTCACGGCTTCGGCGCCGGCACCTTCCAGACCATCATGGCGTTGACGCGGCACGAGAAACTCGACCCGCTGCTCTGCGCACCACAGCCGACGCCGTCGCGTAACGAGACCGTGGCGCGGTTTCTCGAATGGGCGAAGAGCAACCCGCAGCATTTGACCGAGCCCGCGGTGGAGACGGTCGGACGGTTTTTCATCACGACGTTCCCGTGCCGCTCGAAGTGAACACTCGAGGAGGCCACATGCTCAGGATCACGACGCTCGTCCTCATCCTTGTGCTCTCACTCTCGGCGTGCGCCGACATGACCGACACGCAGCGGCGCGCCGGCGGCGGCACGGTCATGGGCGCGGCGGGTGGCGCCGCGATCGGTGCGATGGCCGGCAACGCCGGAATGGGCGCGGCCATCGGCGCCGGCGTCGGCTTGCTCGGCGGTCTGCTCTACGACCAGAACCAGAAGACGTACGACCGGGGCCGTCGCGACGGCCAGGCGGGACGTTGACGGAAGGTTCGTCACGTCCTGCGCAGTGAGACGACCGTCGCCCCGCGCGGCTTCATTGCTCTGCGCCGTCCTCCTGGCGGGATGCGCCGCGCTGCCGACCGACTATCCGCGCACCGAGTCGCACGCCGACCTGGACACGAGCGACACGCGCCTCGGACGAGCGGTGGCGCCCTTGGTCAATCAGCATCCCGGACTGACCGGGATCCACTTGATCGCGCGCGGCTCCGACGCATTTGCCGCGCGCATGGTGCTCGCCGAAGCCGCACAGCGAAGCCTCGACATGCAGTACTTCATCTGGCACCGGGACACCACGGGCCGCTTGCTCGCGGACGCTGTCCTGCGCGCGGCCGATCGCGGCGTGCGGGTGCGATTGCTACTCGACGACGTGGGCACCGGGGCCAACGACGCCGACCTGCTCCTGCTCGACGCGCATCCCGGCATCGAGCTGCGGTTGTTCAACCCGCTGGCGAACCGCGACGCGCGGATGGCGTCCTTTCTGCTGGACTTCACGCGCGCCAACCGCCGCATGCACAACAAGTCGTTCATCGCCGACAACCAGGTGACGATCCTCGGCGGCCGAAACATCGGCGACGAGTACTTCGAAGCGCGCTCCGACGTCGACTTTCGTGACCGCGACCTGGTGGCCATTGGGCCGGTCGTGCCGCAGGTGTCCTCGCAGTTCGATCTCTACTGGAACAGCGACGCGGCGGTCCCCGTCGCGGCCCTGGGGCGCGACCGCCCGGGCGCGGAGGCGGTCGCGCAGGCTCGCGCGGAGCTGCAGGCCTTCGTCGAGGCCCAACGCGAGAGCGCCTACGTCACCGCCGTGCGCGGCGGCGCGATCGTCCGGGAATTGACGGGGCGGTCCCTGTCGTTGAGCTGGGGGCCGGGAACCGTACTGTATGACGACCCGGCGAAGATCAGAGCCGATTCGACGGAGCGCGCCACCCATCTGGCGCCGAAGCTGCGCTCGACCATCGACGCCGTCCGCGACGAGGTGATCCTGGTGTCCCCCTACTTCGTTCCCGGTGAAAGCGGTGTGGCTCTCCTCCGTGGCATGCGGGAGCGAGGGGTCCGGGTCTGGATTCTCACCAACTCGCTCGCCTCGACCGACGTGGCCGCCGTCCACTCGGGCTATCAGCGCTACCGCCGACCGCTGTTGGAGGCCGGCGTCGAGCTCTACGAGGCCAAGGCCACCGCCCGGCGAGGAGCCGGGAGCGCGGTGCCACGGCGCGGGGAGGCGGAGGGCGCCCGGCACGTGATGAGCGGGTCGGCACGCGCCGCCCTGCACGCCAAGAGCATGATCTACGACCGGCGTGTCGTGTTCCTCGGCTCGATGAATCTCGACCCGCGCTCCCTGTTCGTCAACACCGAGATCGGTGTGCTCGTCCAGAACGCGGAGGTCGCGCGACTGCTCGTGGACGAGTTCGACAGAGCGGTCGCGGTGAATGCCTATCGGCTCGTGCTCTCGCGCCCCGACGCTGAATCGGCGTCGCGAGTCGAATGGGTCACGCAGGAGGGCGGCGCGGAGGCCCGCTACACGAGCGAGCCCCTGGCGAGCGCGTGGCAGCGCTTCAAGGTCTGGCTACTATCACTGCTTCCGATCGAGCCGCTTCTGTGACCGGCCGCTTGATCCGGACTCAGGTGGCCCGAGCGCGGAGCGACGCGATGGCCTCGTCACCAGAGGACACGCAGCGCCGGGTAGACAGGATATGAAGTAGGGCTGGACAAACTCCGAAAACTCGGTGTTAGTAGTGGTAGCCCTTGCACCCTACGGTGAACCGGCAGCACTCGAACGGGTCGAGAGGTGGTCGATGACCCTCCGTTCTCTCTGGCCCGTTGCTCTGGCCGTGCTGTTGACAACCGGCTGCGAGCGGCTCACCGGCAAGAAGGAGTCCGCTCCCGCGCCTCCCCCGCCCACCGTTGTCGTCGCGGCGATTGTGCAGCAGCCGGTCGACATCGTCGGCGAGTACGTCGCGCGCACGGAGGCGGTCCCGACCGTGGAGCTCAGGGCCCGCGTGTCGGGCGTGCTCGAGCAGGTCCTCTTCAAGGAAGGCTCGGCCGTCAAGCCCGGGCAGGTGCTGTTCGTGATCCAGCAGGAGGAGTACCGGGTCGCGCTGCAGTCGGCGCGGGCCCAGCTCGCCAAGGCGCAGGCCGATCTCACCCGGGCGCAAGACGTCTCGATCGTGGAGCGGGCGCGCGCGAGTCTCGATCAGGCGAAGGCCAATCTCGGCAAGGCGCAGGCCGACGTCGCCCGCTACCGCCCGCTCGTCCAGGCCGACGCCATCCCCAAGCAGGACCTCGACACGGCGCTGTCCGCCGAGCAGGTACAGGTGGCCGCGGTCCAGGGCGCCGAAGCCGCCCTCAAGGATACGATCCTGTCGCAGCGCACCCAGGTCCAGCTGGCACAGGCCGCGCTCGAGGCGGGCAAGGCGGGGGTGAGCCAGGCCGAGCTGAACCTGGGCTACACGACGATCCGGTCGCCGATCCAGGGCATCATCAGCAAGGTCGCGGTCGACAAGGGCAGCCTCGTCGGCAAGAGTGAGCCGACGCTCCTGGCCACGGCGTCGTCGATGGATCCGATCTACGTGGACTTTGCCATCCCCGAGGTGGAGTACTTGAGGTTCGCCGCGCGCGTGCCGGGGCTCGCGCGCGGCGAAGCGACAGCCCGGGACCGACCGTCCACCTTGGAGCTGTTCCTGGCGGACAATCGTGTCTTTCCCCAGAAGGGACGGCCTTACTTCATCGACCGGGCGGTCGATCCCAAGACCGGGACGATCCAAGTCCGGGCCGAGTTTCCGAATCCCGAAGGAATCGTGCGCGCCGGCCAGTTCGCGCGGGTCCGCGCCGTGGTGGACCACGTGCCGGACGCGATCCTCGTTCCCCAGATCGCGGTGCAGGATCAACAGGGGGCCAAGATCGTGCTCGTCATCGAGGGTGACAAGGCCGCGCAGCGGAGTGTGACCCTCGGCGACCGGTACCAGGATTCCTTCGTCGTCACCAAGGGTCTCAAGCCCGGCGAGCGGGTCGTCGTGGAGGGGGTGCAGAGGGTACGCCCGGGTATGCAGGTCAAGGTCGAGCCGAAGTGAAGGGCCGCTAGCGAGTCCGTGGCCGAGTTCTTCATCCGCCGCCCGATCGTCGCGATCGTCATCGCGATCCTCATGGTTCTGCTCGGCGGCTTCAGCCTCACCGGACTCAGCATCGAGCAGTACCCGTTCCTCGCCCCGCCGACGATCCGCGTCACCGCGAACTACCCGGGCGCCTCGGCCGTGGCCGTCGAGCAGTCGGTGGCCACGCCGGTCGAGCAGGAGGTCAACGGCGTCGACCGGATGATCTACATGCAGTCGTCGAACACGAGCGACGGCCGGATGCTGCTGGACGTCAACTTCGAGG
>JBOHQB010000014.1:0-1838 GCA_050731995.1 Candidatus Rokuibacteriota bacterium | reverse complement strand
GGAACGGGCGCGCCTCGAGCGCGATCACCGTGAGGGCCGGCCGGGTCCACATGCGCTCGAGCAGCGAGTACTTGCTCTCGCCCCACAGGCGCACGCCGGGCAGCATCCCGGAGTCCTTCTTGAACTTCGCCTCCGACAAGGGCAGCTTGCGGATGCGCGCGAGCTGCTTGGCGCTCGGCCGGGCGACCTTGCGATAGAGCCCGGGCACGTTCAGCGCGCCGTCCTTGGTCCGGAGGTCGGCGATCATCGCGCAGAGGATCTGCACGGGATCGGGCACGGGCCCGCTGAGGCCGCTGTGCAGGGGCTGGTGGAGGCCCTGCACCTCGACGTCGACCTGGCAGATGCCGCGGAGCTGATAGGTCAGCGCGGGATGGCCCACGTCGTAGTTCTTGGTGTCGGTGAGCACGATGAAGTCCGCGGCCATCTTGGCACGGTACTCTGCGAGGAAGCGGTCGAGGTTCCTCGAGCCGATCTCTTCCTCGCCCTCGATGATGAACTTCACGTTCAAGGGCAGGGTCTTGGCGGTGCTCAGGTAGGAGCCGACGGCGGCCACGTGCGCCATGACGCCGCCCTTGTCGTCGGCGGTTCCGCGCCCGTAGAGGCGGCCCCCGCGCTCGGTGGGCTCGAACGCCGGGGAGAGCCACTTCTCGGCGCGGCCCGGCGGCATCACGTCGTGATGCCCGTAGAGGAGCACGGTGGGCGCCCCCGGCCGGTGCAGCCAGTCACCGTACACGTACGGGTGCACGTCGGGGATCTCCAGCACCTCCACGTTCTCCACGCCGACCTCGCGCAGGGCCTGCGCCACCGCCTGAGCGGAGCGCCGCACCTCGTCGGGGGGAAAGCCCGAGGCGGAGATGCTGGAGATGCGGCACAGCGCCACGAGCGTCTGCCTCCAGTGGTCGAGCCGCGCGTCGAGATCGCCCAGCGCCGCGCGCACGATGCCGCTGCTTTTCGCCATGCTCACGCTCCTACCAGCCGGTCTGTGCCGTGCGGCAGGGTCATGTTGACGCCTCCTGAGGTCGGGTGACGAAGCGCCAGCGGTGGCCCTCGGGGTCGAGTGCCTCGTAGGTGCGATAGCCCCCGCGCTCATCGCGCAGCCCCTCGGCGATCCGTGCACCCGCGGCGACCGCGCGCTCGTGGTGCGCGTCGACGTCGTCGACGTACACGCTGATGTACTGGCTCGCGATCCCAGCAGTCTTCGGGCTGAACGCGCCGTGCGCGCCCTGTGCGCCGATCCCGATCACGCCATCGCCGAATTCGACCATCGTGTGGCCGATCACGCCGTCCCCGCGCACGCCCCGCGCGGTCGGGATCTCGCGGAACCCGAACGCGCGCTCCAGGAACGCGAGCGCGGCACTGACGTCTTCATACGGAAGACGGGGAACGATCGTCGGTCGGCGCCTGGGCTCGACCTCCTGTCGGATTGCCGCCATGAGCACTGCCTTTCCTTTTTCGAGCGCCGACGGCTCGAACGCGGCCTCCCGCCGCAGCTTCCTCGCCAGGTCCATCGGCTTCATCGCAACCTCACCTTATGTTTCCCGATCGGCTCGAGCAGTTCGCGCAGGTGCGCGCGGGCCCGGTTCAGCCGCGAGCGCACCGTGCCGATCGGCAGCTCGAGCGCCTCGGCCACGCTCTGGTACGAGATCTCCTCCCACGCGAAGAGCAGGAGCGCCTCGCGCTCGCCGTCCGGCAGCGCCTCGATCGCGTCGGCCACGCGCGGGAACAGCAAGCGCGCCTCGCGCGCCGCGCTGCTCGCGCGCCTGTCCGCCGCCACGTGATCCGCCGCCATCCGTGCACTCGCGCGCAGCCGCCGGGACTCGCCGCGCCGGTGCTTCAGC
>JBOHQB010000013.1:0-3037 GCA_050731995.1 Candidatus Rokuibacteriota bacterium | reverse complement strand
TCTCGCCGAGCTCGCGGAAGACGCGCGTCGGATCGCCGGGGTCCACGAACATGGCGGCGATCATCACGGGGCGTCCGTTGGCGGCGGCGATCTCCTCCAGCCACGGGATCGTGGACGTCATGCCCTTGGTGAGCATGAAGACGCCGCGCCCGGCCTCGCCCAGCGCGCCGGTCAACGCGGCGAGCTCCTTCGCGTCGGCGAGGCGTGAGGGCATGGGAATCCCGTTCTCACCGTTGTGCTGCTCGAGCGTGGAGGTCGCGAAGCCGATCGCCCCCGCCCCGGCCGCCTCAAGCACGATGCGACGCATCTCGGCGATCTCGGCGTCGGTCGCAGCGCGCTTCGTCGCGTCCGGCCCGAGCACGTAGGTACGCACCGAGGAGTGGCCGACGAACGAGGCGACGTTCGGCACGACGCCGCGCCGCTCCATCGCGTCGAGGTACTGGGGATAGGTCTCGAAGTCCCAGCGGACGCCGGCCCGCAGGGCGTCGAGCGCCATGCCCTCGACGTGGGTGAGATTCCGGAGCGTCAGGTCGCGATCGTCGGGACGGCACGGCGCGATCGTAAATCCACAATTGCCGATGACGACTGTGGTCACGCCGAGCGCGCTGGACGGCGTCGCGAAGGGATCCCACGTGAGCTGCGCGTCGTAGTGCGTGTGCAGATCCACGATGCCGGGCGCCAGGACGAGCCCCCGCGCGTCCACGCGCTCGCGCGCGGCGCCGAGGCGGTCGCCCACACCGGCGATTCGGCCGTCTTTGACCGCGACACCTCCCGGCCGAGCCGGGGCTCCCAGGCCGTCGACGACGACGGCGTTCTCGATCAGGAGGTCGTGCACCATCGGCAGTATACTCCCGCTGGAGGAGGGCCCGAGCCATGCCCACGACGAGCGTGAACGGAGTCGACATCTACTACGAGGAGACGGGGCAGGGCACGCCGCTCGTCTTCTCCCACGAGTTCGGCGGCGACTATCGCTCGTGGGAAGACCAGGTCAGATACTTCTCGCGCCGCTATCGCGTCGTCGCCTACAACCACCGCGGCTATCCGCCGTCGGCGGTGCCGAAGTCGGCGCCCGACTACTCGCAGGATCTGCTCGTCGCCGACCTGCTCGGTCTCGTGAAGCACCTCGGCCTCGGCCCGATGCACCTCGTTGGCTGCTCGATGGGGGCCAATGCCGCGCGCGACTTCACGCTCGCGCACCCCGAGGCGGTGCAAAGCCTGACGCTCGTGGGGGCGGGTGCCGGCTCGGTGAACCGGGAGAAGTTCCTGAAGGACCAGGAGGCGACGGCCGCGGGCCTCGACCGCGAGGGTATCGGCTACCGACTCCGGGGCTTCGAGACGCTCCCGACGCGCGCGGCCTTCAAACAGAAGGATCCGCGCGGCTTCGCCCAGTTCATGCGGCAGGCGGGGGAGCACGACGCTCACGCCTGCGCCCACCTCGCGCGCGAGGTGATGTCGAAGCGCAAGACCGTCCAGGAGGTGGAGGCGGGACTCCGCGCGCTCCGCGTGCCGACGCTCATCATGGTCGGTGACCAGGACGCGCCGTGCGTCGAGCCGTCGCTGATGATGCGCGCGTTGCTGCCCCACGCGGGGCTCGACGTCTTCCCGGCGTGCGGCCACACCGTGAACCTCGAGGAGCCGGGCCTCTTCAACCTGCACCTCGAGCAGTTCCTCTCGGCAGTCGAGGCGGGGCGCTGGGCGGGCTGGGTGCGCTGACCGTCTAGCCCACGTCTTCTCCTCTCGAATTCCTAGTGCATCACGAGGCCGCCGTCGACGCTGAGCGCCTGGCCGGTCATGTAGGCGGCCCGGTCCGAGGCGAGGAAGCCGATCACCTGGGCGACGTCCTCCGGACGCTCCATGCGGCCGAGCGGCACCTGCGCGGCGCGCTGGCGCGTGAACTCTTCCGGCGTGAGCTTCATGAGCGCGCCCTGCTCGCGCGCGACGTAGGCCCACATGTCCGTCTCCACGAAGCCGGGGCAGACGCAGTTCACGCGGATGCCGTCGGCGGCGTGGGCGAGGGCGAGGCTCTTGGTCATGCTGATGACGGCGGCCTTGCTCGCGTTGTAGGGCAGGTTGTTGCGGTTGCCGATCTTGCCGGCCATGGAGGCGAGGCTGACGATCGCGCCACGCTTCTGGGCGATCATCACCGGCAGCACCGCCTGACTCGCGAAGAAGACCGCCTTGGCGTTGATGGTCATGATCGCGTCCCAGTGCTCTTCGGTCACGTCGAGGGGCGCCGCCGCGCGGTAGATGCCGGCGTTGTTCACGAGGATGTCGATGCGGCCGAGCTCGCCGCGCGTGCGCTCGGCCATCGTCTGGAGATCCGCGCGCGAGGTGACGTCGGTCGGCAGGGCGAGCGCGCGGCGCCCGAGCGCCTTGACCTCCGCGGCCGTGCGCTCAGCGGACGGCTTGTCCAGCTCGGCGATCACGATATCGGCGCCCAGGCGCGCGAGCTCGAGCGCGGTCGCGCGGCCGATGCCGCGTCCGCCGCCGGTCACGATCGCGATCCGTCCCTGAAGCTCCATGGCCCTCAGCTCCTCGGCCGCGTCGACGCGGCGTGTTTTGCGAACGTGGGCATGACGTCGGTCGCGAGCAGCTCCATCGAGCGGCGCCAGAGAGCCGGCTGATCCCAGTCGTGGCCGCCCATCAGGAGCGTCCCGAAGTGGCCGGTCTCGTCGCGCAGGGCCACGAGCTGGTCCAGCACGCGGCGCGGGCTCCCCGCGATGATCAGCGCGCGCTTGATCCCGTCCACGGTCAAATCCTCGTCCGGCATCTCGAGATCGGGCTTGACCATGAAGAGCGCTTTCCGCAGCTGGCTGAAGGAGAAGTGGAAGAACCGGTAGTAGAACGAGAGGCCGTTGTCGGGATCCGCCAGATACTCCTCCGCCTCCGCATCGCTGTCCGTGACGAGGACGCTGCGCGAGACGCGCCAGACGTCCGGGTCCGGGCGCCGCCCCGCCGCCTCGCACCCTTCCGCGTACTTTTCCCAGTGACCGCGCAGATAGCGCCGGTGGAAGAACTGGCCGGAGACGGGAATCCA
>JBOHQB010000012.1:0-2341 GCA_050731995.1 Candidatus Rokuibacteriota bacterium | reverse complement strand
CCTCGCCGAGGCCCTGGACCACACGGGGCGGAACGGCGTCGTCCGGCTCGAGTCCCCCGAAATCGGCATCGACGCCGACGCCGCGGGCCGACGCCATGCGCCGGAAGTATTCGGCGGCGATGAGGCTTTTGGCCGAGCCGTGCAAACAGACGAACAGAACCCTGGGACGCATGCGGAGCCTCCTATTTGACGAAGACCCATTCGGGTCGGAGCAGCGGAAACGCGATGAGGCCGACGAGCGCGGCGGCCGCGATGAGCCACGGGTTGGAGATCTTCCAGCGGAACAGCGCGACGAGGCCGGTCACCGCGATCAGCACCGTCAACCAGTCACCGATCGCGATGCGGCCCAGGAGCACGCAGGCGCCGAGGATCGTCCCGATGGCGGCGCCGTAGGCGCCCTTGATGAAGCCCTGCACGCTCGCGTTGGTCCGATAGCGCTGCAGGATGGGCGCCACGATCAGGACGAGGAGAAAGGACGGCAGGAAGATGCCGATCGTGGCCACGACGGCGCCCCAGAAGCCGGCGACGAGGTAGCCGACGAACGTGGCTGTGATGACGACGGGGCCGGGGCTGATCATGCCCATCGCGACGGCGACGAGGAACTCGTGCTCGTTGAGCCAGCCCGTCTGCTGGACGAGTCCCTTTTCGAGGAAGGGCACGATCACGAGTCCGCTGCCGAAGGTGAGCGAGCCCGCCTTCAGGAAAAAGGTGAACAGCTTGCCGAGCGCGGGGGCGAGGGCGGCGTCCCCGCTGCGCGCGATCACGAGCGGCAACCCGAGGACGAGCGACGACGTCGTGGACGCGCGGCCGCGGAAGAGCGCGCCGTAGTACACGGCGCCCAGAGCGCCGGCGACGAGGAAGATCCAGGCCACCTCGGCCTGCACGGCCACGGTCACGGCGAACGCCACGGCGGCGATCAGCCACTGGAGCCAGTCCTCCATCCCGAGCTTCGCGAGCCGCCAGCAGGAGTGCAGGATCAGCGCGATGACCGCGGGGCTGACGCCGTAGAACACGCCGGTCACCCACGGCAGCCCGCCGAACCGGACGTAGAGGGCGGCCAGGCAGCAGACGATCACGAAATTCGGCAGGATGAAGGCCCAGCCGCCGGCCCACGCGCCCCAGAAGCCGCCCCGGATGTACGAGAGCCAGATACCGACCTGGATGGCGAGCGGGCCGGGGAGCGACTGGCACACGGCGATGCCCTCGCGCATCTCCTCCTTCGTGAGCCAGCGCTTCTCGCCCACCATCTCGCGCTCCATCTGTCCCACGAGCGCCACGGGCCCGCCGAAGCCGATGAGGCCGAGCCGCAAGTAGTAGCGAACGAGCTCACCGATCGGAACGCGCTGTGCTGTTTGGTCCATCGCCATCTCGTCCCCCTCGTCCCGCTTCGTCCAGGCTCAGGGAGTGTAACGCTTGACGTTCAATGTATCAAGCGTTACTCTCAGGACCTGATGCGCTGGCTGACCCTCCTCATGAAGCTGCCGCCGAGCCCGACCCGTCACCGCGTCGGCGTGTGGCGGAAGCTGCAACGCATGGGCGCCGAGCGGCTGCGCGGCGCGGGCTGGATCCTGCCGGAGACGCCCGAGACGACCGAGCGGTTCCAGTGGCTCGTGCAGGAGATCGAATCCTTCCGCGGCGAGGCGACCCTGCTGCGGGTCGACCGCGTCGAGCCGATGACGGACGACGAGCTGAGCGCCTTGTTCCACAAGGCCCGCGGCGCGGAGTACCAGGCGGTGATCCACGGTTGCCGGGAGGTCCTGTCGCGCGTGGATTCTCGCGTCGTCGCCGGGACCGCGCTGGCGAAGCTCCGCGGGCGGCTCGACGCGCTCAAGCGTGAGCTGGACCGGATCGTGGCCATCGACTACCTGGCGACGCCGCTCGGCCGGCGGGCGGCGACGCTCTGGGACACCGTCGCGGCCCGGCTGCGCGCTGCGGAGGCTCGGCCGCCGAGGACCGCGAGAGGCCGGCACGGGGCCCTGCCGCCGCGCGGGACGACGTGGGTCACCCGGCCCCGGCCTCACATCGATCGCATCGCCTCGGCCTGGTTGATCAGGCGGTTCTGCGATCCGGACGCGCGCTTCGCCTTCGCCGATGCGGCGGACGCCGCGCGCAAGGGCGTGCCGTTCGACGTTCTGGGGGCCGAGTTCGGTCACCACGGCGAGGACTGCACGTTCGAGACGTTGGTCAAGCGATTCAGCATCAAAGACCGGCGCGTGGCGGCGATCGCCGAGATCGTGCACGAGGCCGATCTGAACGACGGCAAGTTCACGCGAACGGAGGCGGTCGGCGTCGACCTCGCCATCCGCGCGCTCGCCGAGGCCATCGGCGACGACGACGAGCT
>JBOHQB010000011.1:0-1659 GCA_050731995.1 Candidatus Rokuibacteriota bacterium | reverse complement strand
AGCCTCATCGCCGCCGAATACTTCCGGCGCATGGCGTCGGCCCGCGGCGTCGGCGTCGATGCCGATTTCGGGGGACTCGAGCCGGACGACGCCGTTCCGCCCCGTGTGGTCCAGGGCCTCGGCGAGGACGGCATCGACGTGCGCGGCCGCCGGCCCCACCGGCCGACGCCCGACGAGATCGGGCGCGCGCGCGCCGTCGTGGCGTTCTGCGACCTCGGCGATCTCGCGTCTCACGCCAAGCGCGTCGACCGGTGGGACGACGTTCCCGCCGTCAGCGAGGACTTCGCGCGCGCGCGCGACGCGATCGTCGCCCGGATATCCGGTCTCCTCGAGGACGCGTCGCTCCGCTGAGCTCAGACGGCACCGCCCGGGGGTTGACCGGCGTCCCGGGCGGGACTAACTTGGGCGGCGCCATCGGGAGACGTCCATGAACGCGACCGATCTCTGCTACACGCCGGCCACCGAGCTCGCCGGTTTGATCCGGACGAAGACCGTCTCGCCCGTCGAGGTGACCCGCGCGGTTCTCGAGCGGATCGAGCGGGTGAACCCGGCCGTGAACGCCTTCTGCACGCTCACCGCGGACGCCGCGCTCGCCGCGGCGCGCGACGCGGAACGGGCGGTGACCTCCGGCGCGCCGCTCGGACCGCTCCACGGCATCCCGTTCTCGGTGAAGGACCTGACCTTCACCAAGGGCGTGCGTACGATGTCCGGCTCCTTCATCTTCGAGCACCGGGTGCCCGACGCCGACGCGGCGTTCGTCCCGCGGCTCCGCCGGGCGGGCGGCATTTTCCTCGGCAAGACGACGAGCCCGGAGTTCGGCTGGAAGGCGCTGGGCGACAGTCCGCTCACCGGCATCACGCGCAATCCGTGGAACACGTCCATGACGACGGGCGGCTCGAGCGCCGGCGCGGCGGCCGCGGTCGCGGCGGGACTCGGACCGCTCCACCAGGGCTCCGACGGCGCGGGCTCGGTCCGGATCCCGGCGAGCTTCTGCGGCGTCTACGGCCTCAAGCCGTCGTACGGGCGCGTGCCGATGTGGCCGGTCTCGAACAACGACGGGACGACGCACAACGGCCCGCTGACGCGCACCGTCGCCGACGCGGCGCTGATGCTATCGGTCATGGCCGGGCCGGACGAGCGCGACCGGACGTCGCTCGAATCCCCGCCCGCCGATTACGTCGGCGCGCTTCCCCGTGATCTGAAGGGCCTGCGCGTCGCGTACAGCCCTGACCTCGGCGGGCTGCGCGTCGATCCCGAGGTCGCCACGCTCGTGCGCACCGCCGTCCGCGCGTTCGAAGACCTCGGCTGCGTCGTCGAGGAGGTCAAGCCGGGCTTCGCCGACACGCACGAGATGATCCGGATCATGTGGAGCGCGCACGAGGCGGGCAACCGCGGGCCGTTCCTCTCGCAGTGGCGCGCGCGGATGGACCCGGCCCTCGTTGCGTGCATCGAGGACGGGCTGCGCGTGAGCCTCGTCGACTACATCCAGACGCGCGACCGCAAGCTCGCGTTCTGGGACACGGTGCGGCCGCTCTTCGAGACTCACGCAGTCCTGTTGACACCCAGCGTCTCGGTGGCCGCCTTCGAGGTGGGACGTCTGAATCCGGCCCACTTTCCCCAGCACGCGTGGGACTGGTTCCCGTGGGCGTCGTTCTCGTA
>JBOHQB010000010.1:0-2767 GCA_050731995.1 Candidatus Rokuibacteriota bacterium | reverse complement strand
TCCCGCGCGAGGCCTGGCAGACGGGAGCGCTGCCCGCGATCGCCGCGGCGCTCGGCGGCCCGTGGCTCGGCCACGCCGTCGCGCTCGGCGCGGTCGTGTCGACGGCCGGGCTCTTCCTCTCGCTGCTCCTCACGAACTCGCGCCTGCCGTACGTGCTCGCGCGCGCCGGCCGGCTGCCGCGCGGACTGGCGCGGGTCCATCCGCGCTTCGGTACGCCGTGGGCGGCCGTGCTCGTCTCGGCCGCGGTCTACGCCGCGTGCGCCGCGTTCTCGTTCAAGGAGCTGATCGTCCTGAACGTCTGGCTCTACTCGCTGGCGTTGCTCGTCGAGCTGGCCGCGTTTCTGCGGCTGCGGCGCTCCGCGCCCGGCATGGCCCGGCCGTGGCGCGTTCCCGGCGGCACTCCCGCGGCCGTCACGGTCGCGGTGCTTCCGGCGCTGCTGGCCCTCCTCGCGATGGCGACGGCCGGGTGGGTCAATACCGCGGCCGGCGTCGTCGTGGCCTTGACGGGGCCGCTCGCGTGGGTCGCGGCAGGTTCTCGTCGATGACGCGCGCCAGGCAGTCGAGACTCGCGAGCGCCGCGACGTAGCTCCGCCAGCCGATCGCGACGCCGTCTCCGCGCTCGCCCGGCGCGGGCACGGGATGGATCGTCAGGCTCACGTTGGGGCCGGGCCCGCCGCACCCGCCCGCGCATGCTTCTCGAATCGTCACGCGCTCGGCGAGACCGCGTCGCTCGACGAGCGCCGTGAGCTCGCGGGCGACGCCGACCGCGTTCAGGCGCCGCGCGCGCCCGCCGCGCTCGACCGCGAGCACGACCCTGCCCGGCTCGCGCGGGCAGATGCTGATGACGAGCCGCCGCGGCGCGCTCAAGGATGCTTCTTGGACAGCGTGAATGCGGCGCGGCGCGCGGCCGCGTCCACCGGCTCGAATGCCGGCGGCGTCCAGCGCGCGCGCAGCCCCGCTCGGCGCACCGCACGGACGAGCCCCGCGCGGAACCACGGATCGCCGGCGACCGAGCCCGCCCATGAGACCGCGAGGGGCGGTGACAGACTGAGCGCGCGCGCCACGCTCAGCGCCTGCCGCGCCAGATGGCGCTGGGCGTCCGCGACGATGGCGCGGGCGCGCCGGTCGCCGCGCCGCGCCCGCACGAGGACCGCGAGGGCCAGGGCCGCGATCGCGCCGACCGCGTCCCGGCGCTTCACGAGCGCGCGCACGTCCACGCGGCGCGGCGCCGTGACGCGGAGCCACTCGCGGCCAAGCCAGAAGGCCGAGCCCTCGTCGCCGACGAGCGGGCCAAGGCCGCCGGCACGCGCCCAGCGGCCGCGCGCGTCACGGCCGATGACGATCGAGCCGGTGCCCGCCAGCACGAGGACGCCCGGCCGGCCGTCGAGCGCGCCGAGCCACGCCGCCTCGGCGTCGGAGAGCACGTCCACGCGTGGCGCTATGGCGCGCAGGCGCCGGCGAAGAGCGGCGCGCTCGCGCGCGGTCCACACGCCGCGTGCGGCGACCGCGAGCGCGCCGATCCGGGCGCGCGTCCAGCCGCGCCGCCGCAGGAGGCCGGCCAGCGCGCGCGCGGGATCCGCCCCGGCGATTCGGAGCCGTGCGCGCGCGGCGCGGCCCGAGCCGTCCCGCGCGACGACACGCAGCCAGGTGCCGCCCAGGTCGGCGCCGACCGCGAGACCCGGCGGGGAGTGTCGAGGGGCAGACATATCTGACGGTGCTGTCCATTATGCGTCGGTCCGCGCGTCGCGGGGAGGTCGCCAAAATCCGCCAGTTACGGCCTCGCGGGGGGCTGGCACGTCACGTGCCTCGGGGAACGGGCACGGCACGCCGTGTGCCGTCGAGCGGGAGAGGAGCCGGGCCATGAAGAGAGTGCTGGCGGCGGGGTTGATAGTGCTGGGCGCGGCAACGCTCGCGTGGGCGGCGGGGCCGCGCGCGGTCGTGCAGTCGTCGGTCGAGCGCGTGATGGCAATCCTCAGCGAGAGCGAGCTCAGCGAGCCGTCGTCCAAGGCGGCGGCGCGCGAGCACTCGGAGCGGCGGCGCGAGCAGACCAAGGTGGTCGCCGCCGGCCTGTTCGATTTCGAGGAGATCTCGCGGCGGACGCTCGCGCGCCACTGGGCGTTGCTCACGCCCGTGGAGCGCGCGGAGTTCACGCGACTCTTCACCGACCTGCTGGAGCAGGCGTACATCGCGCGGCTCGAGGACTACTCGGGCGAGACGCTGCTGTGGACGGGCGAGACGGTGGACGGCGGCTTCGCGACCGTGCGCTCGAAGGTCGTGACCCGGCGTGGCGAGATGCCGCTCGAGTACCGGCTGCACCTGCGAGACGGCCGCTGGCGTGTCTACGACCTCATGATCGACGGGATGAGCTTTGTGTCCATCTACCGCAGTCAGTTCGACCGGATCCTCCGCGCCGAGTCTTTCGGCGGCCTCCTAGAGCGGCTGCGGCGCAAGACGTTCGAGACCGCGGGGGTCGGGCCGGGCACGCAGGGACTCTAATCACTCGACGTTGTCGGGCCATCGAGGAGCGCCACGGGTTTCCCGGGGCGCTCTGAGCGCTGGGGGGTATGGGGGGCCATTTCGGGGCCCCCCGTGTGATCATGGGGCGTGTCCTGGACCGATTACGCGGTCCTGCTCGCCTCTCTCGCTGTCTTGCTGGTCATCGGCGCCGCCTTCACGCGGCGCCAGCGCGACACGGTGGACTTCTTCCTCGCGCGCCGCCGCGTGCCGTGGTGGGCCGCGTGCCTGTCGTTCCTCGCCACGGAGATCA
>JBOHQB010000009.1:0-6247 GCA_050731995.1 Candidatus Rokuibacteriota bacterium | reverse complement strand
CCCCTGATCCGCACCCGAGGCTCGAGAAGAGCGGAATTCGCATCTGGCCGTGAGCCGCCAGACGCCAGACACCGTTATACGTAGCCGACCAAGCCTGCGTCCCAGGCTGACCCAGAAGCATCCTGATCTCGTGGAAGGTGAGCGTAACGCCATCGGTCTCTCTGAGGAGGATCGAGGCGGAGTAGATCCAGCCAGCCTCGCGGCGCGCGAGGTCGAGGTCCGTTGCCTGCCACGCGACAGACCCGGACTTTCCCTCCGTGATCGGCCCGAAAGACGCGCACCCGACGAGTGTCACGGCGAGAGCACCCACGAGGCCGACCGGGCGCATATCGAGTGAACATTAGTGCCTATCAAGGCATGCGTCAAGAACATCTATTCCCGGCGGGCGACGACGAGGAGGCTGTTGGCGAGCCAGCGCGCGGGCAGCCGCGGCGCCAGCGCGCGGTCGAGCGCGCGGAGCCCCCGGTAGAGCGTGTCGACGCCCCGCGGCAACCGCTCGCGGTGAAGTAGCGTCGACGGCAGCACGTTGGTCACCGCGTGGATCCCCTCCACGCGCTCGATGGCGAAGCCCGCGATCTCGAGCATCGCCCCGATCTCCGCGCGCGTGAAGAAGCGGAGCCGGCCATAGTCCGGGTACGGCAGCGCGAACCCCTCGCGCAGCGGCCGCGCGAGCGCCCGCCGAAGCTCCCCCGCCGTCACGCCGTAGTCGAGCAGCAGCATCCACGCGAGGTCGAGGTTCCACTTGTGCTCGCAGTCGAGCAGCAGCGGCGCGCCGGAGCGCAGCACCCGGCCCAGCTCGGCGAGCGCGCGCGCGGGCGCCGGCACGAACGAGAGCGTGCTGCCGCAGCAGACCGCGCCGTCGAACGATGCGTCGCCATACGGCAGGGCCTCGATGCCGGCCCGCGCCAGGAGCGGCCGGTCCAGACGCTTTCGGGCCGCGGCGAGGAGACGGGCCGAGATGTCCACGCCGTGCGCCATCCAACCGAGCACGGCCAGCCGCTCCGCCTGAAGGCCGGAGCCGCACCCGGCGTCGAGCACGCGCCGGACGCCGCCCCCCGGGTGCGGGGGAAACACGCGCGAGAGGATGGCGTGCACCCGCTCGTAGAAGTGCTCGTACCACGGCTCGAGCTCGTCGTAGCGCCCGGCCATGGCATCAAAAAGTCGAGCGGGGCCCCCGTCCATGATGCGAGTCTAGCGGACGAGGGGGCGCGCATGCAAAACGACGAGCTCTGCTGGATGTCGGCGTGGGACCTCGCGCGTGCCGTCGCGCGGCGCCGGGTGTCGCCGGTCGAGGTCGTGGAGGCGGTGCTCGACCGCATCGGACGGCTCAAGGCGCTCAACGCCTACTGCCTCGTGGACGCCGAAGGCGCGCGCCGCGCGGCGAAGGCCGCCGAGCGCGAGGTCATGAAGCGACGGCCGCGCCTCGGACCGCTGCACGGCGTGCCATTCTCGGT
Source organism: Candidatus Rokuibacteriota bacterium (assembly GCA_050731995.1). Taxonomy (GTDB): domain Bacteria; phylum Methylomirabilota; class Methylomirabilia; order Rokubacteriales; family CSP1-6; genus JBOHQB01. Next base: position 4,793 of record JBOHQB010000009.1, on the reverse strand, counting down.
GAAGGACCTCGTGATCACCAAGGGGCTCACGACCACCTTCGGCACGCCGCTCTACCGCGACAACGTGCCGAACGAGGACGCGCCGTCGGTCGAGCGGATGAAGCGCGCGGGCGCGATCATGCTCGGCAAGACGAACACGCCGACACTCGGCTGGGTCGGCGTCACCGACAACCTCCTCTTCGGCGCGACCGTGAACCCATGGAGCCCGGACCACACGCCCGGCGGCTCTTCGGGCGGCGCCGGCGCCGCGGTCGCCGCGGGACTCGGCCCGCTCGCCATCGGCACCGACGGCGGCGGCTCGATCCGCAAGCCCGCGGCGTGGTGCGGCATCTTCGGCCTGAAGGCGTCCTACGGCCGGGTGGCCGTCCACCCGCACGGCGGGGCATGGAGTCTCTCGCATGCCGGGCCGATGACGCGCACCGTGCGCGACGCCGCGCTCATGCTGAACGTCATCGCCGGTCCCGACGAGCGCGACCAGTACTCGCTCCCGGCTGACTCCACCGATTATGTGAAGGCGCTCCGCGGCAGCCTCAAGGATCTGCGCGTCGCCTACTCGGATTCGCTCGGCTTCGCGTCGGCGCTCGATCCGGAGATCGGCCTGGCGGCGCGGCGGACCGCGCTCTTGCTGCGCCGGTTCGGCTGCCGCGTGGAGGACGTGAACCCGGGCTGGCCCTCGCCCTACGAGTGCTGGCGCGTCACGTTCCACGGCGGGATCGCCGCGCGCCTCGTCCCGTATCGCGACCGGCGCGCCGAGCTCGATCCCGGGCTCTTGCAGATCGTCGAGGAGGCGCTCGCCTGGCCGTCGACGCACTACGTGCAGGCGTGGTTCGACCGTCTCGCGTGGCACCAGCACGCGCGGGCGTTTTTCGACAAGTGGGACCTCTTGCTCTCGCCCTCCGTCGCCTGCCCGCCGCTCCGCCTCGGCGAGTGGTTCGCGACCGAGATCGGCGGCAAGCCCGTCGGACGCGACGCGGGCAGCGCCTTCACCTTCCCGTTCAACATGACCGGCCAGCCCGCGGCCTCCGTGCCGTGCGGCTTCACAAAGGCGGGGCTGCCGATCGGGCTCCAGGTCGTCGGGCGCCGCTTCGCCGACGCGCTGGTGCTGCGCGCCTCGGCGGCGATCGAAGCGGCGCAGCCGTGGGCGGATCGACGGCCGGAGCGGTCATGAGGCCGCGATCCGAAGCATGGACGGTGCGCGAGCCCATGCGCGTCCTCGCCGAGGGAGCGGACGGCGGCGACGGCCTCACCGTCGCGCGCATGCTCGCGCGCATGCGGCAGTCGTCGTTCCAGGGGCGGAAGCTCGGCGAGGCCTTCGAGGTCTGGAAGCGAATACTCGACGGGGACTGCCTGATCGCGCTGGGGATCGCGGGGTCGCTCTCAAGCGCGGGGCTCTGGCCGCTCGTCACCTGGCTCGTCGAGCGCGGATACGTCGACGTCCTCGTCTCGACCTCCGCGAACGCGACCGAGGACCTCCTCGAGCACCGCGGCGCGACGGTCTATCAAGTGGATCCCGAGCACGTGAGCGACGAGGACCTCTGGCAGAAGCGCTTCTATCGCTTCTACGACCACGTCGTGAGCGCCGAGGACTACGACCGGATGGAGGACTTCACGCGCGGCTTCTTCGAGCACCTGGCGGAGGCGTGCCCGCGCCCGGCGATTTCCGGCGTGGCGTTCACCCGAGAGCTCGGGCGCTGGCTGGAGGCGCAGGGGCTGCGCGGCTCGATCGCCGCGACGTGCGCGCGCCACGGGGTGCCGCTCTTCGTGCCGGCGGCGCCCGACGGCCCGCTCGCGGAGGGCTACCGGACGGCGGCGCGCAAGGGGCCGGCCGTGGACTTCTTCAAGGACTACGAGATCGCGCTCGCGGTCATGGGCCGCTTCATGTCACCCGGCCCCGGCACAGCCGCCATCTTCGTGGGCGGCGGCGTGCCGAAGGACTTCATCCAGATCACGGCGACGAGCGTGTGCGCGATCCGCGGCACCGCCGTGGCGAGCCCGCACGTCGCCGCCATCCAGATGACGACGGACAACACCGTCTTCGGCGGACTCGGCGGCGCCTCCGTGGCCAGCGAGTGCATCTCGTGGGGCAAGGAGTCGCCCACGGGCGACAACGTGATGCTCTTCACCGACTTCACGATCGCGCTGCCGCTCCTCTGCCAGGGGCTGCTCGAGCACTACGGCCCGACGCACGCGCGCCCGGCGCGCGCGGGAATCGCGCGCGAGGTGGCGGCGCTACTTCACGATCTCCAGTAGCTCGACCTCGAAGACGAGCGTCGCGCCCGGCTTGATGCGCGGGGGCGCCCCGCGTTCGCCGTAGGCCAGCTCCGGCGGGCAGACGAGCCGGCTCTTGCCGCCGACCTTCATCAGCGCCACGCCCTGCGTCCAGCACGGGATCACGCCGTCCAGCGGGAACGTCACCGGCTCACCGCGCTGGACGGAGGAGTCGAAGACACTGCCGTCGACCAGCGTGCCGTGGTAGTGGACCTTCACCTTGTCGGTCGGCTTGGGCGAGGCGCCGCTGCCGGGCTTGAGCGTGACGATGACGAAGCCGGTCTTCGCCCTGGTCGCGCCCTTCTCGGCCGCCGCCTTGGCCAGAAACGCCTCGCCGGCCTTCTTCTCGCCAACCGCGGTCGCCGCGTAGCGCGTCTTCTGGAGCTCCTGGATCTTGGGCACGTACGGCTCCATCTCGATCTTCTTCGGCTTGTGCAGCAGCGCGTCGGTCAGACCGGCCTTCACCAGCTCGAGCTCCGCCTCGCTGAAGTTGAACCCGTCAAGACTCCGGCTGACCGCGACGCCGATCGCGTAAAAGGTCTTCTGCTCTTCGGTGTTGAGCTCGGGCTCGGCGCCGCCTACGACGGCCGCGACGGCGAGGCAGAGGGCGAGCACGGTGGGCGTGAGGAATCGCATGCGGACTCCTTTCGGACGGGGTCGGGCGTTCAGGCGCGCGCTCTGCGCCGCGCACGCACGGCGTCGGCGAGCTCGCGGAGGACCGGGATCGTCTGTTCCCACGAGAGACACGCGTCGGTGATGGACTGGCCGTAGACGAGCGCGGCGCGGTCGCCGAGATCCTGGCGCCCCTCGACGAGGAACGATTCCATCATCACGCCGCAGACGCCCTTCTCGCCGTCGGCCACCTGCGCGGCGATCTCGCGCGCGACGAGCGGCTGGCGGAGATGGTTCTTCTCGCTGTTGCCGTGGCTCGTGTCGATCATGAGGCGCGGCCTGAGGTCGGCGTCGCGGAGCGCGGTGACCGTCTTCCGGACCGTGAGCGCGTCGTAGTTCGGGCCCGAGGCGCCGCCGCGCAGAATCACGTGGCAGTCCGGATTGCCACGCGTCGAGACGATGCCGCAGAGCCCCTGCTCGGTCACACCGAGGAAACGGTGCGGGTGCGCGGCCGAGCGCACGGCGTCGATAGCGATCTGCACGCCGCCGTCGGTGCCGTTCTTGAAGCCGACGGGCATCGAGAGGCCGGAGGCGAGCTCCCGGTGCACCTGGCTCTCGGTGGTGCGCGCGCCGATCGCGCCCCAGGTGACGAGGTCCGAGATGAACTGGGGCGTGATCGGGTCGAGGAACTCGCAGCCCGAGGGCAGGCCGAGCTCGACCAGATCGAGCAGGAGCCGGCGCGCGAGCCGCAGCCCCTCGTTGATGACGAAGGAGCCGTCGAGGTGCGGGTCGTTGATGAGCCCCTTCCAGCCCACGGTGGTGCGCGGCTTCTCGAAGTAGACGCGCATCACGATGCGGAGGTCCTGGCTGAGCTCGTCGGCCACGACCTCGAGGCGCCGGGCGTACTCGAGCCCGGCCATGGGGTCGTGGATGGAGCAGGGGCCGACGACGACGATCAGGCGGTCGTCCTCGCCGTTCAGGATGCGGACGAGCTCCTTGCGCGCGCGGCCGACGACCAGCGAGCCCTTCTCGCTGAGCGGCAGCTCCTCGAGGAGGATCGCCGGCGGGAGCAGGGGCCGGATGCTCTCGACGTGCAGGTCGCGGGTCTTCATGGAAACCCTATTCTACTAAAGAGCCTGTACGGCCACGCCACGTTTGAGCAGCGTCCCGATCTCGTCCTCTGTGTAGCCGAGGCTCCTCAGCACGGCCGTCGTGTCCTGGCCGAGCTCCGGCGCCGCGCGCGGCGGGACTTTCGCCGCGCCCGCGACGCTGATCGGGCTGTCCACCGTGCCGAGGCGCCCGAAGCGCGGATGCTCGAACTCGGGCAGGAGGCCGTTGGCGCGCAGCTGCGGGTCGCTCGCGACCTCCGCGTAGGTCGGGAGGACCGCGAACGGGATGTCGTGCGCCTCCAAGCGCGCGCGCCAGTGCGCCGCCTGCTCCGACGCGAAGATCGCGTCGAGCAGCGCGATGAGCTCCTGGGCGTGGGCGCGGCGGGCGGCGGGCTCGGCGAAGCGCGGGTCGGTCAGCCACTCGGGACGGCCGACGGCCTGGCAGAAGAAGGGCCAGAGCTTCTCCGGGTTCACGAGGGCGAATTTCAGCATGCGATCGTCGCGCGTCCGGTAGTACACGGCGCCGAAGCCCCGGGCCTTCGCGCGCGGGAGCTTGGGAGGGAACGTGGCGCCGCAGAGCTGGGCCTGGATGGCCCAGGAGTTCGCCCACGCGCCGGCGGCGAGCAGCGACGTGCCCACCTTGAGCCCCCGGCCGGTGCGCTCGCGCGCGAAGAGGCCCAGCGCGACGGCGCCGAAGAGCGCGAGCGCGGCGGGGTGATCACCCGCGCCACCGGCGATCTGGCCGAGCGTGCCCTCGGGCGTCAAGAGGCTCGTCTCGAGTCCCGAGCGCGCCCAATAGACGAC
>JBOHQB010000008.1:0-3937 GCA_050731995.1 Candidatus Rokuibacteriota bacterium | reverse complement strand
CGTACGTGTAGAAGCCGCGGCCCGTCTTCCGTCCGAGATGTCCGGCGAGCACCATCCGCTTGAGCAGCGGTGGCGGCGCGTAGCGTGGCTCGCGGAACTCCTCGAACATCACCTCGGCGACGTACATCGTCGTGTCGAGGCCGACGAGGTCGAGCAGCGTGAAGGGCCCCATCGGATAGCCGCAGCCGAGCTTCATTGCAGCGTCGATGTCCTCCAGTGACGCGAGCCCCTGCTCGTAGACGCGGACGGCGTCGAGCAGGTAGGGCACCAGCAGGCGGTTCACGATGAACGCGGTCGAATCCTTCGCCTGCACGGGCGTCTTGCCGACCGCCGTGATCCACTCGGTCGCCGTCCGGACCGTCGCGTCGTCGGTGAGGATCGTGCGCACGACCTCGACGAGCTTCATCAGCGGCACGGGGTTGAAGAAGTGCAGCCCCAGGACCCGGCCCGGCCGCTTCGTCGCCGCCGCCATCGCGGTCACGTTGCACGACGACGTGTTGGTCGCGAGGATCGCCTCCGGCGGGCAGATCCGGTCGAGCTCGCCGAAGGTCTCGTTCTTGAGCGCCTGGTTCTCGGTCATCGCCTCGACGACGAGGTCGCACGCTTTCAGATCCTCGAGCCGCGTCGTGCCGGCGATCCGCCCCAGCGCGTCGTCCTTCGCCTTCGTCTCGAGCTTGCCCTTGGCGGCGAGCCCGTCGAGCGTCTCGCGCAGGCGGCCCAGCCCACGCTTCACGAGCTCGTCGTTCGCCTCGACGAAGAGCACCTGAAACCCGGCCTGCGCCGACACCTGGACGATACCCCCGCCCATGAGCCCGCAACCGATCACGCCGACATTCCTGATGGCCATGTGTCGCCGTCCTAAAAAGCAACGGCGCCGCCCTCACGGACGGCGCCGCGGTTGGGAGCAGTCGGAGCTAGTTGCGCGTGCGGCGACCCGGCAGCGGGGGCGGCGCGAACGCGTGGTCGCCCGGCGGGCACGGATTGCGCACGGTGACGATGGTGCGCCCGTAGCGCACGCTCCCGTCCGGCAGCACCTCGCCCTCGCCGAAGCCGGTCTCGGCCGGCTTCGGAAAGGCGCCCGGATCCCGAAGCGCGGCGTCGAATGCGGCGCCGCGCGACTCGACCGGCGCGGTGATCCTCATGAACATGGTCGCGCTGATCGGCGTCTTGAGCTCCTCGGCCGCGGCCGGCAGAGCCAGCCCGCTCAGGACCAACGCGCCCGACAGCGCCACCGCCATCCGCCTCAGCGATCTCATCGCCTTCCTTATATCACGGACGAGCCCACCGCGCTAACGCGGCGCGGCGAGCGCCCGGGTCTACTCGTAGACGATCAGCGAGTGGAGGGGGTACTGCTTGAGCTTGTCGCGGCCGTGGAGGAACGCCAGCTCGATCATGAAGGCGACGCCGACGACGATGCCGCCGAGCTGCTCGACGAGCCGGAGTGTCGCCGCCATCGTGCCGCCGGTGGCGAGCAGGTCGTCCACGGCGAGCACCCGCTGGCCCCGGCGGATCGCGTCCTCGTGCACCGCGAGCGCGTCACGCCCGTACTCCAGCTCGTACTCGACCTCGATCGTCTTGCCCGGGAGCTTGCCGAGCTTGCGCACCGGCACGAAGCCGGCGCCGAGCGCGCGGGCGAGCGCGCCGCCGAAGATGAAGCCGCGCGACTCGACGCCGAGCACGATCTCGACCCGCTCCCGCTCGTACTTCTTCGCGAGCATGTCGACGACCGCGGCGAAGGCCGAGCCGTCCTTGAGCAGCGTGGTGATGTCCTTGAAAAGGATGCCTTCCGTCGGGAAATCCTTGATGTCACGGATCTTCGCGCGGAGCTCGGCGATTTCCATGCGCGGCATCTTACTCGACGCCCGCGCGGAGCCGCAAGGCGGCGACCGCCGCGTCGGTCAGCCGAGCGCGGCGACCGCCGCGGGAAGCTCCGCGAGCGTGCGGATCACCGCGTCCGGCGGCTGCGGACCCGGGCCCGCCGCGCTCGTCACCTGGATCACGCGCATGCCGGCGGCCCGCGCGCCGCGGACGTCGAGAACCTCGTCGTCGCCGACGTGCACGGCGTCCACGGCCTCGCAGCCGAGGGCGCGGAGCGTGAGCGCGAAGATCTCGGGGTCGGGCTTGCGCACACCGACCTCGTCCGAGAAGGTGGTGCGCCGGAAGAGGCGCAGCAGGCCGTGGCGCTCGAGGAGCTTCTTCAGCGTGGCGCCGGGCGTCCGCATCGTGTTCGAGACGACCGCGAGCCCGAGGCCGCGCGCCGCCAGCGCCTCGAGCGCGGGACGGGCTCCCGGGTCGAGCTCGGGCGGGACGAGGAGCGCCGGGCGTGCGTAGGCGTCCACGAGCGCCTCGAGCACGTCGGCGTCCACTCGCTCGGGCAGCCGCGCGTCGAAGGCCGCCAGGATCGCCCGGACGTGGTCGGCGACGGGCACGTCCTTGTTCTTGCTCCACACCTGGGAGAGCCAAGCGCCCGACTTCTCGTACGCACGATCGAGCGCCGGGCCGTCGGCCTTGATGCCCGCGCCGGCGAGAATCGTCGCGAAGTCTGTGAGTCGACGCCGCTTGTATCGATTGTCGCTGGACGGGCCGTCGTGAAGCAGCGTGCCCCAGAAATCGACGGTGACGGCGCGGAGCGTCAGGCCGGGCCCCCGAAGCGCGGCGGCCGCTTTTCGAGGAACGCCGCGGCGCCTTCCCGTGGCTCGCCCGTGGCGTACGCGGCGGCGAAGGCGTCGATCCCCGCGCGGACGGCCGTGCCGAGATCGCTCTCGCGCCAGCGGATCATGAGCTGCTTCTGCAGGCGCACCGCCTGCGGCCCGCACGCGCTCAGCCGGGCCAGGACCTCCTCGACCGCGGCAGTCAGCGCCGGCCCCTCCACCACCCGGTTCACGAGCCCCCACTCGAGGGCCGTCGCCGCGTCCACCGCCTCGCCGAGCAGCAGGAGCTCCGCCGCGCGCCCCGGCGCGACGAGCACCGGCAGCAGCGCCGCCTGGATCACCGACGGCACGCCGACCCGGACCTCGGGCAGGCCGAAGGTCGCCCCGCGCGCGGCGAGGCGAAGGTCGCAGGCGAGCGCCAGCTCGAAGCCGGCGCCCAGCGCGGGGCCGTTCACCGCGGCGATCACCGGAAACGGCGCCCTGTGGACCGACTCGATCGCCCCGCAGAGCGCGACGATCAGGCGGCGCGCGGCGCCGGTGTCGAGATCGCGCAGGACGTGGACGTTCATGCCCGCGGTGAACGCGCGCCCGGCGCCCGTCAGCACGGCGGCGCGCACGCCGGGGTCGCGCGCGAGGTCGTCGAAGGCGTCCCGGAGCGCGGCGATGAGGGCCGTATCGAACAGGTTGAGCGGCGGGCGGTCGAGCGTGCACCAGACGACGCCGCCCCGCCGCTCCACGCGGATGGAGGCGTCGGCCATCAGTAGCGGCGCATCGCCGGGTCCACCGTGCGCGCCCACAGGTCGAGACCACCGGCCAAATTCTTGACGTCCCTGAAGCCCAGCGAGCGAAGGAGCTCGGCGACCGCGGCGCTGCGCACACCCTGGTGGCAGTAGACGACGATCTCGTTCTCGGGGTCCAGCTCCTCGACACGGATCTCGATCTCCTCGATCGGGATGTGCACGGCGTTCTGGAGGCGGCAGAGGCGCGTCTCCCACTCCTGGCGCACGTCGAGGAGCAGCGGCCCGGCGTTGCCGTCGAGCCGGACCTTCAATTCTTGAGGACTGATCTCGGACATCAGCGCGGCGCGGGGCGGCCGGCGAGGAAGTCGACGAGCCACGCGTTGACGACGGGCGCGTGCTCGACGTGCGGGAAGTGGCCGCAGCGGTCCACCCAGCGCACGGTGGCGCGCGGCAGCGCGTCGGCGGCCTCGGCGCAGTGCGCCGCCGGCACGGCCGGGTCCTCGCGCCCGTGAACGAGCAGCACCGGCAGGCCGAGCGTCCCGAGCG
>JBOHQB010000007.1:0-2803 GCA_050731995.1 Candidatus Rokuibacteriota bacterium | reverse complement strand
GGCGGTGACGCTGTACGCCTGCATCCGGCTGCTCGCGGGCGTGGTGGCGCTCGCGCTGCGCGTGTGGCCGTTGCGCCTCCTCCAGATGGTCGAGCACCACCGAGACCTCCTGGAGCGCCGGACACGCACGGTGCTGGGCTGGCTGGCGCTCGCGGGGTGGGTGTACCGCTCCCTGGAATACGTGGCACTTTTCGAGCCCGCCGAGTCCGTTGCGGCCGGTGTGCTGGCAGCCAATCTCGGACGGGGCTCGATCCGGGTCTCCGTGGCCAATGTCCTCGAATTCGTCCTCACCGTCTGGCTCGCCTATCTGGTCTCCGCCTCCATCCGTTTCGTGCTGAGCGAAGATATATATCCGCGCACGCAGCTCAAGCGCGGCCTCTCCTACGCCATCTCGAGCCTGCTGAACTACGTGGTCATCGCCGCGGGATTCGTGCTGGCGCTGGGGGTCCTGGGCCTCGATCTGTCGAAGCTGACGATCCTCGCCAGCGCGTTCGGCGTCGGCATCGGCTTCGGGCTGCAGAGCGTGGTGAACAACTTCGTCTCGGGGCTGATTCTACTGTTCGAGCGGCCGGTCCACGTGGGCGACATCGTCGAAGTCGGGACGCTCTCGGGCGAGGTGTCGCGGATCGACCTCCGTGCCAGCACCGTGCGCACCTGGCAGGGCGCCGAGATCATCGTCCCGAACTCGCAATTCGTCACCGAGCGGGTCACCAACTGGACGCTCTCCGACCGGACGCGCCGCATCGACATGCTCGTCGGCGTGGACTACGGCAGCCCGCCGGAGAAAGTCGTCGACGTGCTGGTGGCTGTGGCGCGCGCGCACCCGGAGATCATGCAGACGCCCGCGCCCCAGGCCGTCTTCAAGGGCTTCGGCGAAAGCTCGATCAACTTCGAGCTCCGCGCGTGGACGAATCGCTTCGAGCGCTGGCCCGCGATCCAGACCGAGCTGGCGGCGGGCGTGTACGCGGCGCTGCACGCGGCGGGAATGTCGTTGCCTTTCCCGCAGCGCGAGGTGCGCCTGCTGGGCGACGGGCCAACCGGATCCGCCGGGAAAGCCGGCGAGTCGAGGGCATGAGCGCCGCGCTTCCGGTTGTCTATCTCGCCCGGCACGGCGAGACTGCGTGGAGCCTCTCGGGCCAGCACACGGGACGTACCGATATTCCGCTGACCGAGCGCGGCGAGCGCCACGCGCACGTGCTCGGAGAGCGGTTACGCGGATTGACCTTCGCCAAGGTGTTCACGAGCCCGCTGCAGCGCGCGGCGCGCACGTGCGAGCTGGCCGGCTTCGGGGCGGGCGCCGAGATCGATCGCGATCTGCTCGAATGGAACTATGGCGCGTACGAGGGTCGCACGAGCCCCGACATCCACGCCGAGCGCCCGGACTGGCACTTGTTCCGCGACGGCTGCCCGGACGGAGAATCACCGGATCAGGTGGGCGCGCGCGCTGACCGCGTCGTGAGCCGCGTGCGGGCCATCGGGGGCGACGTGCTGCTCTTCTCGAGCGGCCACATTCTGCGCGTGCTCGCCGCTCGCTGGCTGGGACTCGAGGCAGCGGCGGGTCGCTATTTCCTTCTCGGCACCGCGAGCCTGAGTGTGCTGGCCTACGAGCACAACAACCGGTCCGAGCCGGTGATCCGTCTCTGGAACGACACCCGTCATGTCGCCATGTGAGCCGCTGCGACCCGGCAAGACCTAGCTTGGCGAAACTCCGCGCCGACCTCTCCGGTCGTGGTCGAGCCTCACGGCCCTGCTATACCGCGGCGCGCGCTGCGTCCCCACTTCTCGAGGGTCCCGCAGAATTCACGTGCGGCGAACAAACGTTTGTGGGGCGCTCGAGTCATAGTACAGTGACCGAAGGCCGGGAGGCGCGTGCCCTGAGGGCCACTTTCGGGTTCTGACGACCCGCGATCGGACAATGCTTCTCGATGCGATCCGACGCCAATTGCTTCACGAACCGCTCAAGGAGACTCGCAATCGTAAGCCGCTCCGGCCCAACCCGATCGCACCGTGGGCGCTACGCGTTGGCCATCTTCGAGTCTTCTACGAGGTGGCCGGCGCGGAGAACGGAGTAGTTCGGATCCTCGCGGTGGGGCGGAAGCGTCGCAACGCCCTAATGATCGGTGGCAAGGAGGTCCAGCTGTGAAGAGACTCAGGCTATCATCGGCTCTGCGGCCACTCGCAGGCTACGTCGCGGATTTGAGCGGCGAAACGGTCGTCTTGACCGAAGGCAACCGTGCGGTCGCGGCCATCGTGCCGCTGAAGAACGTTGATCGCGAATCACTGGCGCTGAGTCAGCACCCGGAGTTTCTCAAACTCGTCGCCCGCTCTCGGGCGGACTTCGCTGCTGGTCGGACCATCTCCCTGGACGAGATGAGGCATCGCGTGCTGCCGAAGCGGTCGCCGAACAAACGCATTCAGCCGACGGCGCGCCGGGCGCGCCGCGGCTGATACGTCACGTTAAGCTGCACGAGTAACAAGAGCTGGGCGTGGGAGCGATCCTCGAATCAGACGCCTTGGGCGATCAGCCGCTCCAGATCCCTCGAGAGATCACGATCACGCTGAAAGCCGCGCGCGTGGATCAAGGCCACGCCACGGCGCGCCCCGTCGATATCGGCGCGTGTCGCCACTCGTAGCAGCGCGGCCAGATCCACGCGGTCCTGCGGTCGTGTGCGGTCATCCCGCGAGAGCAGCTTGAGCGCCAGCAGGTGGCCCACGCCGGCGACCGGCACGCGGAGCCCAGGAAGGATCTCCAGCGTCTCGGCTGACTCGACGATCTCGGGCTCTATCCCCGACGATGCGAATA
>JBOHQB010000006.1:0-14577 GCA_050731995.1 Candidatus Rokuibacteriota bacterium | reverse complement strand
ATCTCGTCCTCAACGAGATCCATGCGCACCTGGGCGCCGGGGGCATCCACTACTGGCGCAGCAAGCACGGCAACGAGGTCGACTTCGTCCTGGCCCGCCGTGGCGCGCCGCCGATCGCCATCGAGTGTAAGTGGACGGCGGGCGATCTCGATGCCGCAAACCTCCGCGCCTTTCGCGGTGCCTACCCAGGCGGCGCCAACTATGTCGTCGCTTCGGACGTCGACCGGCCGATCGCGAGGCGATACGGCGACCTCACCGTGCGGTGCGTTTCGCCCGCGCAGCTCATCGGCGAAGTGATCCGTCCGCACCGGAAGCCCTGATGACACGGTTCACTCCTGCGGGTGTGCACCCGGAGGGTCGCGCCAACCGGTTGATGGCCGCGAAGTGAGGCAACTGGAAGATGCACTTCTTCCGGTAGGACACCATGTTCGACCCGCCGGTGGTCCTGGTGGCCGTGGGTGGGGCCACCTACGCGATCTCGCATTCCTCAGCTGCGCAAAGGTTCACTGCCTTGACGCGCCTGCTGGATGATTTGCGGTCAGGATGCGGCTGGGCCGACCTGCGTCCTCATGTCTAAGTCCCTTTGATTCCGGAAGAATCTCTGTTTTCCTGTTGTGGACCGTCCCTTGCACAACCCGTCGGGTGGTGGGACAGCGCAGCTCCATGAACTTCTTCCGCCGGGAGATATCGCGATGAGCGGAGCCCCCGAGGAGTCTCGAGGACACCGGACTCGACGGGTGCTGCTCGTCGATGACGACACGGGTTTCGCCGATGGGATCAGCGCGTACCTCACAGAGTGCGGGCACGCCGTCGAGACCGTATCGAGCGGGCTCGAGGCGCTCGCTGCTCTGGGGCGGGGCCGTCCCGACGTGATCCTCCTGGATCTCGACGTGCCTAGCATCAAGGGCGTGCGAGTGCTGAGGCATATCCGACGGGCCGACTCGACCATTCCCATCTTCATCGTGACCGGGAGCCCGGACGGCGCGCTGGCGGTCGAGGCCCTACAGAACGGGGCCGCCGGCTATGTCCCGAAACCGATGAAGCTGGAGTACCTGAATCACCTGGTCGGCCTTGCCGCGCAGGCCCGCCGCGGGGACCGGACCATCCGGCAGTAGAGGGCCGGGAATGTCGGTCCGATTCCCAGATTCCCATTAAGATAGTCGCGCTATGAAACCCGCCGCGTTCACCTGGGACGTCACCCGGATCTTGTTCGCGGTGGTGGCGATGGGCGGCTTGATCGCCGCGAGCTTCTGGGTGCTCAGGCCGTTTCTGCCCTCCGCGATCTGGGCCATCATGATCGTCGTCGCCACGTGGCCCGAGATGCGGATGGTGCAGAGGCGGCTCCGGGGCCGGCGCGGCCTCGCCGTGGCCGTCATGACGCTGGCGATGCTCACGGTCATCCTCGTGCCGATCGGCGTTGCCGTGGTGTTCCTCATCGATCGCGCCGACGAGATCGCTGCCTGGATACGCTCGCTCACCGGTATCTCGGTGCCGTCGCCGCCGGGCTGGGTTGGAGACCTGCCGGTGGTCGGCAAGTGGATCGCCGCCCGGTGGGAGCACGCCGCCTCGATGCGACCGGAGGAGCTCGCGGCCCGGGTCACTCCGCACCTCACCGGCATCGTGCGCTGGCTCATCGGCCAGGCGGGGAGCCTCCTCGCGCTGTTCGTCCAGCTGCTGGTCACGCTGGTGCTCTCGGCGGTCCTGTACGCCAACGGGGAGGCGGCCGCCGCCTGGGTGCTGGCGTTCGCGCGCCGCCTGGCCGGCGGGGAGGGCGAGCGCGCGGCGCGTCTCTCCGGCCAGGCGATTCGCGCCATCGCCCTCGGCATCGTGGTCACCGCACTCGTGCAGTCGGTGGCCGGCGGCATCGGTCTCGTCGTCACCGGCGTGCCGCATCCGGGGCTCCTGACCGCGATCATGTTCCTGTTCGGCGTCGCGCAGATCGGGGCGGTGCCGGTCCTGATCGGCGCGGTGATCTGGCTCTACTGGCAGGACCAGATGCTCTGGGGCACGGTGATGCTCGTATGGTCCGTCATCACCGGCAGCCTCGACAATTTTCTGCGACCCATTCTCATCAGGAAGGGCGCCGACCTGCCATTGCTCCTGGTGTTCGCCGGCGTGCTCGGCGGCCTGCTCGCCTTCGGCATCATCGGGCTGTTCGTCGGGCCGGTGGTGCTCGCGGTGGGCCACACCCTGCTCATGGCGTGGGTCGCCGGGGACCGCGCGCCGGAGGAACGGTCAGCCTGACTTCTTGCCCACGGCGTCGCGGACCTCTTCCACGGTCCTCGGGCCGACGTCGAAGAACGCGATGATCCGGCACGGGCAGGCTTCGCCGCCCTCGAACTTCCACGGGAACGCGCCGATGATGCACCGCGTGTTCAGCGCCTTCTCGATGTCGCCCCCGACGTTCTCGGCGTGGATGCAGCCCTCCGGGAAGGCGAGGTAGTGCATGGGGAAGATCTCTTCCTTCACGAGGCGCCCGCTCTTGTGGTGGCGGTACTCGTATTCCCCGAAGAAGTCCCGCACGGACCGCCCCACCTTTTCCTCGAAGCGGTGGGTGAGGTCGGGCCGCATGTAGCGGATGGTGGTGTTCATCGGATGGTCGCCTGAGCCGGCGTCGATGCCCCACCAGGCGATCTGCATGTCGTGCATCCACTTCGCCAGCTCCTGGGTGCCGCCCGGGTGCATGCAGAAGTAGCGCGTGAGGTCCTGCTGGGGCTTCCCCTCGTAGTAGCGGTGGTAACCGGTGTGGAGGATCAGGATGTCGCCCTTCTTGACCTCCATCCGGTCGGTGATGTGCTTGGGCGTGATGATGCTCCAGTCCTCCACCGCGTCCGAGACGTCGACGATCACGCCCTCGCTGACGAGCTTGGTCAGCGGCAGCGAGGCGATGTCGCCGGCGCCGTCGGCGGCGTGCATCGGGCCGTCGAGGTGCGTGCCCACGTGGAGCGAGGTCTCCACGCGCTGCGATACGATGCGGTTCGTCTGCAGCGTCTGCGTGTAGTAGATCTTCGAGCCGGGATAGCCGATCCAGCCGGGCGTGTGGATGTTCCACGGATGCGACAGGTCGACGAGCTTCATTCGGTCCTCGCCATGGCCTTGAGCAGCCTCCGGCGCGGGATGATAGGTGTTTGACAATCGATTGTCGATTGTTTAGTTTCGCCGCACCGACTCGGGACACGCACGCGCGCGACACCCCTGAAGGAGTGCACGGACTGGATCTGGGCTTGAAGGGCAAGGTGGCGCTGGTCACGGGCGGCAGCAAGGGCATCGGCAAGGCGGTGGCGAAGGGGCTCGCCGAGGAGGGTGCCAGGGTCGCGATCTGCGCGCGCGGCCGGGGCGATCTCGACGCCGCCGCGGCGGCGATCGCCAAGGCCACCGGCGGCGAGGTGTTCGCGGTGGCCGGCGACCTCACGCGCGAGACCGACGCGCAGAAGATCGTGGCGGCGACGGTCGAGCGCTTCAAGCGGATCGACATCCTCGTCAACAACGCCGGCGCCGCGCCGGGCGGGCTCCTGCTCGACCTCACCGAGGAGCAGTGGCAGACGGCGCTCCAGCTGAAGTTCATGGGCTACGTCCGCTGCATGAAGGCCGTGATCCCGCACATGCTGAAGCAGGGGGGCGGCCGGATCGTGAACATCATCGGCAACGACGGCGTGAAGCCGATCGGCATCGAGCTGACACCGAGCGCGGCGAACGCCGCCGACCTGGCGGTGACGGTGGCGCTCGCCGAGCAGTACGGCAAGCAGAACATCTGCATCAATGCGATCAACCCCGGCCCCGTCGCGACCGAGCGGTGGGACTTCCTCATCGGCGGGATCGCGAAGGTCCGTAACATCAGCGTGGACGAGGCGCAGAAGCGCGCCGAGCGCAGCATTCCGCTCGGCCGGATCTGCACGCCCGAGGAGGTCGCGAACGTCGCCGTCTTCGTGGCGTCCGATCGGGCCAGCTTCATGAACGGCGCGCTCATCACCCTCGACGGCGGCCAGCGCAAGGCCCTGCTGGACTAACTGGAGGCATCCATGACGACGATTCGCAGAACGCGCGGCGGCCGCTGGCTCGCCCTCCTGCTCCTCGGAGCTCTCGTGCTCGCCTTCCCCGGCGGCTCGTGGCTGGGGCCCGCGGCCGACGCGCAGCCGAAGGAGTTCAAGGTCGGCGTGGCGCTGTCGCTGAGCGGCATCTTCAGCCGCGACGCCGCCCTCTTCAAGGAGACCTACGACCTCTGGGCGGAGACCGTGAACAAGGCGGGCGGCATCAAGGTCAAGGGCACCGGCTACCCGGTCCGCATCACCTACTACGACGACGAGTCGAGCCCGCAGAAGAGCGCGCAGCTCATCGAGCGGCTGGCCACCGCCGACAAGGTAGACCTCCTGCTGGCCGGCTTCGGCTCGTCGATCGCCTTCGCGGCGACGTCGGTGGCCGAGAAGTACAAGTACCCGTACATCTCGGGGGCGGCCAGCGCCAACCCGCTCTTCGAGCGCGGCTACAAGTATTTCTTCGCGACGCTCAACAAGACCTTCGACGAGGTGGAGGGCGCCGCCAAGGTCTTCGCGCTCGCCAGCCCCAAGCCGATGCGCGCGGCCGTCATCGGCTCCGACCACCTCTTCGGCAAGCTGTCCGCCGAGGGCTTCAAGAAGTTCCTCGGCGAGATGGGCATCGAGGTGGTGCACTTCGAGATCTTTCCGCTCGACCTCGCCGACTACAACTCGCTCCTGCTGAAGGTCAAGCGGCAGAACCCGGATCTCTTGTTGGTCGGCGGCCTCTTCTCGCACGCGCTCCGCGTGATGAAGGCGACCAAGGAAGTGGACTTCTCGCCCAAGGGCATCGCGTTCAGCTACGGGCCCACGGTGCCGGAGTTCCTGAAGGAGTTCGGCAAGGACGCCGAGGGCGTCATCGCCGCCTCCGAGTGGCTGCCGACGTTCCCGTTCAAGGACCCGGTCTTCGGCTCCGCGGCGCAGTTCAACGAGGCGATCCAGGCCAAGTACGGCCATCCGGCGGACTACGTCCAGGCCGCCGCGGCGGGCGGCCTCGTGGCGCAGCAGAAGGCCATCGAGACGCTCGGCCTGGCACCGCCGCTCGACGAGAAGGCGCGCGAGGCGCTCATGGAGCAGCTGCACAAGCAGGACGTGCAGACGCTCTACGGCCAGGTGAAGTTCGCCGCCGACGGCGCGATCGTGGCCAAGCCCCCGATTGCCGTGCAGATCCAGGGCGGCAAGTTCGTGATGGTCTATCCCAAGGACGTGGGCGGCTCGCAGGCGGGAAAGCTGATCTATCCGCTGGCGCCCTGGCGGTCGCGGTAGGAGAGGAGATCTTCGAGTAGTGGAGTGACGTTCCTCGCCGACCTCGTCCAGACGCTGATCAACGGCATCTTGCTGGGCGGGGTCTACGCGGCGGCGGCCGTCGGGCTCTCGCTCATCTTCGGCGTGAGCGGCATCCTCAACGCCGCCCACGGCGAGCTCATCATGCTGGGCGCGTTCACGACGTACTGGCTCGTCACCCTCTGGCACGTCGACGCGCTCCTGACGCTGCCGATCTCCTTCGCGCTGCTGTTCGTCCTGGGCTGGGCGCTGCAGTACTTCGTGCTGAATCGCACGCTCGGCCGGCCGCTGCTCTTGTCCCTGCTCGTGACGTTCGGGATCTCGCTCATCCTCCTCAATGTCGCCCTGCGGCTGTGGAGCGCGGACCATCGCATGCTGCGGGTCCCGTACTTCGAGCACAGCCTCATCCTCGGGCCCTTCATCGTGCCGCTCTCGCGCGTCGTGGCGTGCGTGGTCGGGATCGGCATGGTGGCGGGGCTGTCGTGGCTGCTCGCCTCCACGCGCCTGGGCCGGATGATCCGCGCCACCGCGCAAGACCTCGAGATGGCGCGGCTCGTCGGCGTCAACCCGCGCGCGATCTACGCGGTGACGTTCGGGCTCGGTGCCGGGACCTCCGGCGTCGCCGGCTCGCTGATCGCCTTCTACGCGCCCGTCGAGCCCAACATGGGGCTTACGTTCACGCTGTTTGCGTTCGCCGTCGTCGTGCTCGGCGGGCTCGGCTACACCGCCGGCGTGGTGTGGGGCGGCCTCACGCTCGGCATCGCCCAGGCGCTCACCGAGACGTATCTCGAGGCCGGGCTGTCGCTGCTGGTGGCGTTCTTCCTGCTCTATCTCATCCTGCGTTTCATGCCGGCCGGGCTCATGGGGAAGGGCCGGGTCGAGTAACGTGGCCAAGGTGCTCCTCGCCGTCGCCTTCGCCGTCCTCCTCCTGCTGCCGCTCGGCATCGCGCCCTATCCGCTGCGCGTCGCGACCGTCATCTTCATGTGGGCGGCGCTGGCCGGGAGCTGGAACCTCCTGGCGGGCTACGCGGGCGCGGTGGACCTCGGCCCCGTCGTCTACCACGGGATCGGTGCCTTCGTGACCGCGGCGGGCATGCTCCGGCTCGGGCTGCCGTTCCTGCCGGCCGTGGCGCTCGCCGGCGCGGTGGCCATGGCCGTCGCCTATGTCGTCGGCACGCCGACGCTCCGCCTGCGTGGCGCCTATTTCGCCATCGGCACGCTGGCGCTGGCGGAGTCGGCCAAGCAGCTCGCGCTGGCCTGGGACCGCCTGACCGGGATCCCGCTCACCGGCGGCAGCGCCGGGGTGTCGCTGCCGCTGAGCGCCGGCTACCTCATCTTCTACTACGTGATGCTCGGCCTCATGACGGCGGTGACCGCGGCGGCGTTCTGGCTGCGCCGCTCGAAGTTCGGCTACGGCCTGCGCGCCGTCGGCGAGAACGACCGGCTGGCCGAGGCCTCCGGCGTGGACATCCACCGCCTCAAGCGGCGCGTCTACGTCGGCAGCGCGCTCGCCATCGCGGTGACGGGCGGCACGGCGGGCTACTGGCTGTCCTATGTCAACGCCGCCGAGGTCTTCGGTGCGTCGCTCACGTTCCAGATGGTGGTCATGACGCTGCTGGGCGGGCTCGGCACGCCGCTGGGCCCGGTGCTCGGCGCCGCGTTCCTCACGCTCGTCTCCGAGTTCCTGGGCACGCGGTTCGTCTACCACTACCTGATCGCGATCGGCGTCATCATCGTCGCCGTCTCGCTGTTCGCGCCGGCCGGCCTGTCCGGGGTCTTCGACCTCGCGCGGCGGAGGCGGGCGAGGGTGCCGGCGTGAGCGCTCTCGAGGTGCGCGGCGTCAGCAAGCGCTTCGGGGCCCTGACGGCCCTCGACGGGGTCGACTTCGCCCTCGAAGCGGGCGAGATCCTCGCCATCATCGGGCCGAACGGCGCGGGGAAGAGCACGCTCTTCAACCTGATCGCGGGGCTCGACATGCCGAGCGCGGGCCGCATTGTCTATCGCGGCCGGCCGCTCGCGGGCCTGGGTCCGGATGCCGTCTGCCGGCTCGGGATCGCCAAGACCTTCCAGATTCCGCAGCTCTTCCCGCGGCTCACGGTCGCCGAGAACGTCCTCGTGGCAGCGCTCTACGGGCGCGGCGCCGGGCTCGCCGACGCCCGCCGCGAAGCGCGCGAGTGGCTCGCGTTCGTCGGGCTCGCCGACAAGGCCGAAGTACCGGCGGAGACCTTGTCGGTGTCCGAGCGGCGGCGCGCCGACCTCGCCCGCGTGCTGGGCACCGGCGCCTCGCTCTTGCTGCTCGACGAGAACATGGCCGGCCTCAACCAGAAAGAGGTCGAGGCCGCCGTCGCCCTCCTGCGCGAGGTCCGGGCCCGCGGGCGGACACTGGTGGTGACCGAGCACATCATGCGCGCGGTCCTCGGTCTCGCCGACCGCGTGGTGGTCCTGAACTACGGCGAGAAGATCGCCGAGGGCCGGCCGGCCGACGTGATGCGCGATCCCGCCGTGGTCAAGGCGTACCTCGGCGAGGCGTATGCCTGAGCCGGCGCCGCTCCTGGCGCTCGAGGCCGTGGACGCCGGGTACGGCGCCCTACAGATCTTGTCCAACGTCAGCCTGCGCGTGGCGCCGGGCGAGATCGTGAGTCTCATCGGGCCGAACGGCGCGGGCAAGACGACGGTCATCAAGGCGATCCTCGGGCTCGTGCCGCTCCGCCGCCGGAGCGACGGCGCCATTCGCTTCAAGGGCGAGCGGATCGACGGGCTGGCCCCCGAGCAGATCGTCAAGCGCGGTGTCGCCGTCGTGCCGGAGGGCGCGCGCGTGTTTCCCGAGATGACGGTGCGCGACAACCTCGGCATGGGGGCCCTGGTCCCGCGCGCGCGCGATCACGAGGCGCGCTCGCTCGACGAGGTCCTCGCCATGTTCCCCCGGCTCGCCGAGCGCCGCCGGCAGCTCGCGCGTACGCTGTCGGGCGGCGAGCGGCAGATGCTCGCGATCGGCCGCGCGCTCATGAGCTGTCCTGAGCTGCTGCTGCTCGACGAGCCCTCGCTCGGACTGCAGCCGACCCTGGTCAAGTCGATCATCGAGGCCATCCGGTCGATCAACGAGCGCGGCCTCACGGTGCTGCTCGTCGAGCAGAACGTCCACTTCTCGCTGCCGATCAGCCATCGCGCCTACGTGCTCGAGCAGGGGCGCGTGGTGCTGGAAGACGCCGGACCGGCGCTGCTGGAGAGCCCCCACGTGCGGCTCTCGTACCTGGGCGTGTGACGGCCACGATCGGAGACCCATGAAGCCACCACGGTTCGACTACATCCTTCCACGCTCCCTCGACGAGGCGCTCGCCATCCTCGCCCGGCATGGCGACCAAGCCAGGGTACTGGCCGGCGGGCAGAGTCTCGTGCCGATGCTGAACTTCCGCCTGGTGCGGCCCGCGCACCTCGTGGACCTCAACGGACTCGACGAGCTGGCGGGCCTCCGCCAGCACGACGGCCACCTCGTGATCGGCGCGATGACCCGCCAGCGCGCGGTCGAGCAGTCCTCGCTCGTGGCCGAGCGCTGTCCGCTCCTGGCCGAGGCGATGCCCCAGATCGGCCACGTGCAGATCCGGAACCGCGGGACGATCGGCGGAAGTCTCGCCCACGCCGATCCCGCGGCCGAGCTGCCGGCGGTCGTGGCCGCGCTCGACGGCGAGCTCGTGCTGCGAAGCGCGCGCGGGCGGCGCGTGCTCACGCCCGGGCAGTTCTTCGTGAGCTACCTGGCCACCGCGGCCGAGCCCGACGAGCTCCTGGTGGAGGCGCGCGTGCCCGTCACCCCGCCGCGCACGGGCAGCGCCTTCGTGGAGCTGAGCCGGCGCCACGGGGACTTCGCTCTCGTCGGCGTCGCGGCCACCGTCACGCTCGACGACGGCGGCGTCTGCACGGCGGCCGCGATCGCGCTGACCGGGGTGGGGCCGACGCCCGTCGTCGCCCGCGAGGCGGCGCGCGCGCTGGTCGGGGTCAAGCCGGCGCCGGCGGTCTTCGAGGACGTCGGCCGCCGCGTCTCGGCGAGCGTGGAGCCGGACAGCGACCTGCACGCCTCCAGCGACTACCGCAAACACCTGGCCGGCGTGCTGGCCCGCCGCGCGCTCGCGCGCGCCGCCGAGCGCGCCGCCGGGGGGACCGCGACAGGGGAGCGGCGATGACGGAGCGCACGATCCGCGTCACCGTGAACGGACGGTCGTACGAAAAGACCGTCGAGGTGCGCAAGACCCTGGCCGACTTTTTGCGCGACGACCTCGACCTCACGGGCACCCATCTCGGCTGCGAGCACGGCGTGTGCGGCGCGTGCACGGTGATCGTGGACGGGGCCGCCGTGCGCGCGTGCCTGTTGTTCGCGGCCCAGCTGGACGGCCACGAGATCCACACCGTCGAGGGGCTGGCCGACGGCGACACGCTCAATCCGCTGCAGGAGGCCTTCCGCGAGCACCACGGCCTGCAGTGCGGCTTCTGCACGCCCGGCTTCCTGATGACGCTCACGTGCTTCCTGCGCGAGTGCCCCAACCCGACAGAGGCACAGGTTCGCGAGGCGATCTCCGGGAACCTGTGCCGCTGTACCGGCTACCAGAACATCGTGGCGGCGGCGCTGGCCGCGGCCCGGTCGCTCACCGCATGATCGTGGACGTCCACCTCCATTTTCTCTCGCCGCGGGCGCTCGACGCGGCCCGGACGTCGCCCGGGCGCTACGGCGTGCGCGTGCTCGACGACGCCGAGCGCCCGCGCCTCGTCGTCGGCAACGAGCCGCCCACGCGCCCCCTGCTCGAGCCGCTCTACACACTCGAGCGCCACCTGGCGTTCCTGGGGACGCAGGGCATCGACGCGGCGGTGTTCGGCCCGCTGATGGACGTCGCGGGCTACTCGCTACCGCCGTCGCTCGCCGCGGCGTGGAGCCGCGCCCAGAACGAGGGGCTCGCGGCCTCGCTCGCGGAAGCCGGCGGCCGGCACGCGGGGCTCGCCACGGTGCCGATGCAGTCGCCGGCGCTGGCGGCCGAGGAGCTGCGCGTTGCCGTCACGTCCCTGGGGCTGCGCGGCGCGATGATCGATCCCAACGCGCTCGGGCAGCCGCTCGGCGACCGCGCCTTCGATCCGTTCTGGAAGGCGGCGGCGGACCTCGCGGCGCCGGTCATGCTGCACCCGTTCTTGCTGGAGGCCGTCGAGCGCTTCGGCCGGCACTATCTGCACAACCTCGTCGGCTATCCCTTCGAGACCACGCTGGCGGCCGGCAGCCTCATCCTCGGCGGCACGCTCGACCGCTTCCCGGCGCTCGACGTCGTGCTCGTGCACGGCGGCGGCTTCCTGCCCTATCACATCGGCCGCTTCGACCGCGGCCACGCGGTGCGGCCGGAGGCACGGGCCGACGGCGCGGCGCTGCCGAGCGGCTACCTGCGCCGCTTCCACTACGACACGCTCGTGCAATTCCCGCCGGCGCTCGCCTATCTGGTGACGCTGGTCGGCGCCGATCGCGTCCTGCTCGGCAGCGACCATCCGTTCTGGCTGGGCGACCCCGAGCCCGTCCGCATCGTGCGCGCGGCGGGGCTGCCGGCGGCCGCGCAGGCGGCGATCCTCGGCGACAACGCCGCCCGCATCTTTCGCCTGCGCCGCGCTGAAACCGTGAGGGCGCTCTCGTAATGACGCCCGCGATCGGACGCAGCGTGCGGCGCTCGGAAGACCGGCGGCTCCTCACCGGCCGCGGGAAATACGCCGCCGACTTCCGGCTGCCAGGGATGCTGCACGGCGCCGTATTGAGGTCGCCGCACGCGCACGCGCGGCTGGGCGCGATCCGCGCGAAGGCCGCGCTCGCGCTGCCCGGCGTCGTCGCCGTCGTCACCGCCGGAGACCTGGGCGACGTCGGCCGCATCCCGGTGCGGCTCGGCCCCCGGCCGAGCCTCGTGGCGTGCCTGCAACCGCCGCTCGGCCGCGACAAGGTCCGCTACGTGGGCGAGCCGGTGGCGTTCGTCGTGGCCGAGAGCCGCTACCTCGCCGAGGACGCGCTGGACGCGATCGACGTGGACTACGACCCGCTGCCGGCGATCGCGGACGCGCGCCGGGCGGTGGAGGGGAACGCGCCGGTGGTCCACGAGGTCATCCACGGCAACGTCGTGGCCACGCTCGACACGCAGAAGGGTGACGCCGTCGCGGCGCTGGCGGCCGCGCACGTCCGCGTGCGCGAGCGCTTCGCGGTCCAGCGGCACACCGGCGTGCCGCTGGAGACTCGCGGGCTGACCGCCGCGTTCGACCCGGGCACCGGCCTCCTGCGCCTGTGGGGCGTGGCCAAGGTGCCGCACTTCAACCGCCGCGTGCTGGCCGACCTCTTGCCGTATCCCGAGCACCTCATCCAGTTCACGGAGCTCGAGGTGGGCGGGGGGTTCGGCGTGCGCGGCGAGTTCTATCCCGAGGATTTCCTGGTGCCGTGGAGCGCGATGCGGCTGGGCCGGCCGGTGCAGTGGATCGAGGACCGCCTCGAGCACCTGATGGCGACGAACCACTCGCGCCAGCAGTATCACGAGGTCGAGATCGGCTTCGACCGCGACGGCCGGATCGTCGCGCTCGTGGACCGCTTCACGACGGACATGGGCGCCTACATCCGCACGCACGGTGTCGTGGTACCCGAGCTGACGGCCGCGCTGCTGCCCGGCCCGTACCGGATCCCGAACTACCTCGCGGAGATCCGCTGCGTGCTCACGAACAAGACGCCGACCGGCACGTATCGCGGTCCCGGGCGTTTCGAGGGCACGTTCGTGCGCGAGCGGCTGATGGACATCGCCGCGCGGCGGCTGGGCGTCGACCCCATCGAGCTGCGCCGGCGCAACTTCATCACGCCCGCCGAGATGCCGTACGAGGTCGGCGGCGCCTCGCTGAATCAGCGCACGGTCTACGATTGCGGCGACTACGCCTCGGCGCTCGACCACACGCTCGCGGCGCTCGACTACGAGTCGGCGCGGTGCGAGCAGGCCGAGGCGCGGCGCCGGGGGCGCCACGTCGGCGTCGGCGTCGCCTGCCTCGTCGAGAAGGCGGGGCTCGGCCCGTGGGAGTACGCGCGCGTCGAGGTGGACGCCACGGGACACGTCGTCCTCTACTCGGGCGTGGCGGCGGTGGGCCAGGGGATCGCCACGACGCTGGCGCAGGTCGCCGCCGACGAGCTCAACGTCGCGCCGGAGAGCATCACCGTGGTGCACGGCGACAGCGCGCGCGTGCCCTTCGGCGTCGGCGGCTTCGCGAGCCGCGGCGCCTCGGTGGCGCTGCCGGCGGCGCAGGAGGCCGCCCGCAAGGTGCGCGACAAGATCCTGCGCGTCGCCTCGGGGCTGCTCGAGGCGGCCGCCGACGACCTCGTGCTGCGTGACGGCGCCGTCCACGTCCGCGGCGTGCCCGACCGGAAGGTCACGTTCCGGGAGCTCGCGCGCGCCGCGGTCCCGGGCCCTCCCGGCATGGAGCCGGGTCTCTACGCCTCGCATTTCTTCGAGGCGCCGAAGATGACCTACCCGTACGGCTCCCACGCCGCGATGGTGGAGGTCGACGCCGAGACCGGCGCGGTGAAAATTCTGAGATACGCGATCGGCTACGACATCGGCCGGGCGGTCAACCCCATGATCGTCGATGGCCAGATGGTCGGCGCGCTCGCCCAGGGTATCGGCGGCGCGCTCCTCGAGGAGCTGGTGTACGACGAGCAGGGCCAGCTGCTCACGAGCACCTTCATGGACTACCTGTTGCCGACCGTGATGGAGATGCCCGAGTCCATCGCGGTGCGGATCCTCGAGGAAACCCCGACGCCGCTCAACCCGCTCGGCGTCAAGGGCGCCGGCGAGGGCGGCAGCTCCGGCTGCGGTGGCGCGATCGCCAACGCCGTTGCCGACGCGCTGGCGCCGCTCGGCGTGTCGATCACCGCGCTGCCGCTGTCGCCCGACCGGCTCTCGGCGCTGCTCCGCGCGGCGCGGAAGGCCGCGTCCTGATGGCCCCCCACTACGTGAGCCAGAGCGTCAAGCGCACGGAGGACCCGCCGCTCCTGATGGGGCGCGCCCGCTTCATGGGCGACCTCCGGGTGCCCGGGACACGGGCGGTCGCGTTCCTCCGGAGCCCGCACGCGCACGCGCGGATCGTGAGCGTCGACGTCCGCGCGGCGCTCGCGATGCCGGGCGTCGATGCCGTCGTCACCGGCGCCGATCTGGCCCCGACGACGAAGCCGATCCGCGCCGCGATGACCGGGGCCGGCTACAAGGAAACCGGCTGGCCGGCGCTGGCGATGGGCAAGGTCCGCTTCGCGGGCGAGCCCGTGGCGGCCGTGGTCGCGGCCGACCAGTACCGCGCCGAGGACGCGCTCGAGGCGATCCGCGTCGTCTACGAGGCGTTGCCCGCCGTCGCCGACGCCGAGGCGAGCATGCGCGCCGGCGCGCCGCGGCTGCACGAGGAGCTGCCCGACAACATCCTCTTCCACACCCACTTCGAGAACGGCGCCGTGGAGGCGGCCCTGGCCGCGGCCGACATCCGGATCGCGGAGACCTTCCGCCACGGGCGCTGCTCGTCGGTGCCGATGGAGCCGCGCGGCGTGATGGCGTCCGTCGATCCGGTGGACGGCGCGCTCACCGTGTGGGCGTCATCGCAATCGCCCCATCTCATGCGCAGCGGCCTGGCCGAGGCGCTCGGCATGCCGGAGTCGCGCATCCGCGTGCTCTGCCCAGCCGTCGGCGGCGGCTTCGGGCCGAAGATGCACCTCTACCCCGAGGACATCGTCGTCGCCCAGCTCGCGCGGCGGCTCGGCCATCCGGTGCGCTGGCTCGAGGACCGCCGCGAGAACTTCCTGGCCAGCGCCCAGGCCCGCGACCACGTCAACCACGTCGAGATCGGCACCCGCCGGGACGGCACGCTGCTCGCGCTGAAGTCCACGCTCATCTGCGACTCCGGCGCCTACTCCGTGTACCCGGTGACGGCGGCGCTGGAGCCGTTGACCGCTGCCGGCATTCTCCCGGGGCCGTACAAGCTTCCGGCTCTGGCGTACGACGCGTACGCGGTCGCGACGAACAAGTGCCCGGCGGGCGCCTATCGTGGCGTCGGCATGGTGCTCGGCACGTTCGTGCGCGAGCGGCTGATCGACATGATCGCCCGGCGCGCCGGGCTCGACCCCGTCGAGGTGCGCCGGCGCAACTTCATCGACGCCGGGGAGCTGCCGTTCACGACGGCGTCGGGGCTCGTCGTCGACAGCGGCGACCCGAAGCAGTCGCTCGAGGGCGCGCTCGAGGCC
>JBOHQB010000005.1:0-14580 GCA_050731995.1 Candidatus Rokuibacteriota bacterium | reverse complement strand
CCCGGCGCGCGACGCGACGCTGATCCCGAAGTTCCGCGCGCCCGACAACATCAAGGTGCTCGTCGCCGGCGGGACCGCCGGCCGCTTCTCGGCCGTCGTCGCCGGGTGGACCTTTTCGAAGGGCTCGAACCTCGTCATCAGACGGATCGCAGCATGAACCAGGGAGGAGAGCGTATGGCCGAGTATCTGGATCCGACGGACTCCGTCGCCACCGACCGCAAGACCGCGCCCAGGCCGGCGAGCCTCGAGGGCAAGGTGATCACCCTGCTCGATATTTCGAAAGCCAAGAGCGATCATCTCCTCGACCGGATCGAGGAGCTGCTGCGCGAGCGTGTGCGACCGAAGGCGATCGTGCGGAAGAAGAAGCCGACCTTCGCGCGGCCGGCGCCGGAGCCACTGCGTCAGGAGATCGTCGGCGCGACCGACGTGCTCATCGAAGCCCTCGCGGATTGAGGGTCCTGCACAACGTGCAGTGTGCACGACGGCGTGTTCTTCGAGGATCATGGCATTCCGACCGCGACGGTGATCTCGGGTGAGTTCCTCCGCGCAGCGACGGCGCAAGCCGACGCGCTGGGAGCGAAGACGTATCAGGCGGTGGTCGTCCCGCACCCGATCCAGCCGCTGACGCGCGAGGAGGTTCGGGCACTGGCAGACAAGGCGTTCGACGCGATCGTGACGCGGCTGACGCACGCGCGGTGAAGCGGCTCGCGTTTCTGGCCGTCGCGGCGCTGGCGCTCGGCGCCGGCCTCGCGCCGGCGGCGGAGTCGCCGGTCGGCAAGTGGAAGACGGTCGACGAGAAGACCGGCAAGACCCGGTCCGAGGTGGAGGTCTTCGAGCAGGGCGGCAGGATCTTCGGTCGGATCACGTCCATCCCCGAGCCGCTCGACAAGGACGGCAAGCCGAAGGTCTGCGTCAAGTGCGCGGGCGCTGACAGGGACACGCCCATCATCGGGCTCGTCATCATCAAGGACCTCGGCCTCGCCGGCGAGCGCTACAAGGGCGGAACGATCACGGATCCCGAGGACGGTAAGGTCTACAAGGCGGAGATCTGGGTGGAGAACGGCACGCTCAGGGTCCGCGGCTACGTCGGCATCTTCTTCCGAACGCAGACGTGGCCGAAGGTCAACTGAGCCGCCAGACGCGACCCTGCGCGGGCTCGTCGGTCAGCGCGAACTGGGGCAGCGCCATGTGCTCGGCGAGATCGTGGAACACGACGCGCACGCGCTTGCCGATGGCGACCTGCGCGTCGTCCTCCAGCGTCAGGTCGGCCCTCACGAGGTTGCCGACGACGCGCAGCGCCTCGTCGGCGGTCGGGGTGCCGCGCTGCTCGTCGAGCTCCACCAGCACGACGGTGTAGGGCGTCGCGTCCTTGAAGCCGGGCTGGATCGCGTGCACGACCGTTTCGTAGGAGTGGATCGTCCCGCGCCCGCTCACCTCCCGCCACGTCCACTCGAGCGACGTGCACCATGGGCACGCATGCGTGGGCGGATAGCGCATGAGGCCGCACTGTGCGCACGCGCGCATCATCAGGCGGTGGGCCCGGCAGTGGGCGTAGAACTCCTTCCACTCGGAGTCATTGTCGGGGACGAGCAGCGACATCCCGCGATAGGTCACCGGCTGCGGCATGGATGTGGATCTCCTTTGGTGTGTCGCTAGCGGCGCATGATGAGCGCGGAGCCCGTCGCCGGCATCGCCCACCCGAGGTTCATCGTGATCTCCGCGCCCTTGACCTGGCGGCACCGGCCCGGCGAGTAGTCGTAGGTGTGTTGACCCTCGGCGGCACCGGGGCAGTAGTCGTCCACCATGCCGCGGAGCTGGCGCACGTTCTCGATCACCATCGACATGCCGTGCGTGTATCCCTCGCAGAGGTGGCCGCCCGAGGTGTTGTTCGGACGCTTGCCACCGAGCTCGATGATCCCGCTCGAGACGTACTGCCCGCCCTCACCCTTCTTGCAGAAGCCGTACTCCTCGAGCTGCAGCATCGTGGTGAAGGTGAAGGCGTCGTAGGACCCGGTCACGTGCACGTCCTCGGGCGTGATGCCGGCCTGGCCGAAGACGATGTCCTTCGCGTAGTAGCCGGCGACGCGCGAGATGGGCCCCGTCGCCCAGTGGAAGTCCGTCCGCGGCTTGGACACGCGCCCGGCCACGCCGAGGACGTGGATGGGCCGCTGTCGGCAGTCGCGCGCGCGCTCGGCCGATGTCACGATCACGCACGTCGCGTTGTCGGTCTCCAGGCAGCAGTCCAGCAGGTGCAGGGGCTTGCAAACCCAGCGCGAGCCGACGACGTCCTGGACGGTGACGCGCTCCTTGAGGAACGCTTTGGGATTCTGTGAGGCGTGCTTGCTGTGCGCGACCTTCACGGCGGCGACTTGCGCGGAGGTCGTGCCGTAGTCGTACATGTGGCGCATGAACGTGAAGGCGAAGGCCTGGCCGGCGCTCCGCATCCCGAAGGGGACCTGCGCCAGGTCGAGCCCGCGGACCGGCTGAGCGGCACGGGCCCCGGTGCCACCGATGCGGAATTCGGTGTAGCCGTTCATCGAGCGGAAGATCGCGACCGCGGTGCACATGCCCGCCTCGATCGCCCCCATCGCGAGCCCGATCAGCGCCTCGCTCGAGGAGCCTCCGCCGACCACGTCCATGTAGAAGTTGAGCCGGATCCCGAGGTCCGGCGCGACCCAGTTGGCGAAGGTCGAGTCGCCGTTCTGATACGACATCATGCCGTCCACGTCGGACGACTGGAGCCCGGCGTCGTTCATCGCCTTCCGGACGGCCTCGACCGCCATGGCGCGCGTCGTGCGGCCCGAGTTGCGCGAGTACTCGGTCTCGCCGACGCCGACGATGCAGTACTTGTCCCTGAGCGATTTCATGAGGGGTCGGAGGCCTCCGTGTCGATGTTGGTCAAGGCGGAGATCATAGCGCACGTTGCCCGCGGGGCGGGCGGGCGAAAGCGAGGAGGACGGCGGCCAGGACGTTGGTTCCCGCGGCAAGCCGGAAGATCAGCCCGTAGCCGCCCGTGGCGTCGTAGATCGCGCCGGCCGCGAGCGGGCCCCAGGCGGCCATCGAGCCCGAGAGCATGAAGAGGAAGCCCACGAGCGACCCGGCCTGGTCCCGCCCGAAGAAGTCGCCGATGATGGCCGAAAAGAGCGTCGAGATGGTTCCGTACGAATAGCCGTAGACGAACGCGGTGGCCGCGAGCGCGCCGAGGCCGTGGGCCGCGGCCAAGCCCAGGAACGCGATCGCCTGGAGGCCCATGGCGATGACGATCGCGGGGCGCCGGCCGATCCGGTCGGACACCGGGCCCATCACGAGGCGGCCGATCACCGCGCCCGCGCCCAGCGCGCTGACGAGCCACGCGCCCGTCTCCGCCGAATGGCCGAGGTCGCGCGCGAACGGGACGAGGTGCACGAGCGGGATGAAGACGGGCATCCACGTCGCCGTGAACGCCGCCGCGAGGAGCCAGAACGCGCCCGTGCGCATGGCGGCGCCGAGCGACAGCCCGTGGCCGCCGTCGCGCGCGGCCGCCGGCGCCGCCGCGGCGCCGTCGGGATACAGCCCCATCGACTCCGGATCGCGCCGCATGAGCGGCGCCGCCGCGACGAGCACCAGGAAGACGGCGAGGCCGAACGCCACGTAGGCGCCGCGCCAGCCGAGGCTGCTGACGGCGATCTGGGCCAACGGCGGCAGCAGGAGCGTGCCCGCGCCGGCGCCGGTGTTGGCGAGCCCCATCGCGAGCCCGCGCCGCGCTGCGAACCACCTCACGACCGTGGAGTTGCACGGCACGTACGCCGTGCCCATGCCGAGCGCGGCGGCCATGCCGTAGATCACGTACGGCTGCCAGAGTCGGGTGACGAGCGCCATGGCGGCCAGGGCGCCGCCGAGGAAAACGCCGCCGGCGGTGATGACGGCCCGGGGCCCCCAGCGGTCGGTGAGACGGCCGGCCGCAAAGCCGAAGGCGGAATACAGGAACGCATAGAGCGAGAACACCCCCGCGAGGCCCGCCCGGCTCCAGCCGAACTCGTCGAGCAGCGCGCTGAAGAAGATGCCGAAGCAGTACTGGGCGCCGTAGCTGGTGAAGAGGACGACGAAGGCGGCGGCGACGATGCGCCAGCCGTAAAAGATCACTTCTTGCCGTTCTTGGGCACGCCGTTCTTCGGCAGGATCTCCGCGAGGAATTTGCCCGTGTAGGAGCCCGGGACCTGCGCGACGGCTTCGGGCGTGCCCTCGGCGACGATCTCGCCGCCCTCGTCGCCGCCCTCCGGGCCGAGGTCGACCACCCAGTCGGCGCACTTGATCACGTCGAGGTGGTGCTCGACGACGAGCACGGTGTTGCCGGTGTCCACGAGCCGGTGGAGCACACCGAGGAGGCGCTTGACGTCGTCGAGGTGCAGGCCCGTCGTCGGCTCGTCCATGATGTACAGCACGTCGCTCGCGGCGCGCGCGGCCAGCTCGGTCGCGATCTTGAGCCGCTGCGCCTCGCCGCCCGAGCGCGTCGTCGCCGGCTGGCCGAGGCGCAGATACCCGAGACCCGTCTCCTGCAGGGTCTTGAGCCGGCGCGCGAGGCCGGGCTGCGCCGCGAAGAACTCGACGGCCTCGTCCACAGTCATCTTCAGCACGTCGCCGATCGAGCGGCCGCGGTGCTTGACCCCGAGCACGTCGGGCCGGTAGCGACGGCCCTCGCACTCCTGGCAGGACACGTACACATCCTCGAAGAAGTACATCTCGAGCTTCTGGAAGCCATCACCCTGACAGGTCTCGCAGCGGCCGCCGGGCACGTTGAACGAGAACGCGCCCGCACCGAGGCCGAGGGCATTCGCCGCCGGCAGCCCCGCGTAGAGCTTGCGGACCTCGTCGAACGCCTTCACGTACGTGACCGGGTTCGAGCGCGGCGTGCGCCCGATCGGCTCCTGGTCCACGAGGCGCACGCCCTTCAGATATTCGAGGCCGAGCAGCGCCTCGTACGCGCCCGGCGGCTGGAACTCGGTCTTGAACGCGCGCGCGACCGCCCGGTAGAGCGTGTCGTGGATCAGTGTGGACTTGCCCGAGCCCGACACGCCGGTCACGACCGTGAGCGTGCCGAGGGGGAGGCGCAGCGTGAGGTCCTTCAGGTTGTGCGCGCGCGCACCGGTGAGGACGAGGTGGCGTCGCGCCGCCCTCCGGGTTCCCGGCACCGCGATCGACTCGCGGCCGCTGAGATAGCGTGAGGTCACCGACTGCGTCGCCTTGCGGAACTCCGCCTGCGGACCGGCGAAGACGATCTCGCCGCCGCGCTCGCCGGAGCCCGGCCCGAGCTCCACGACGTGGTCGGCCGCCTCGATGAACGCGCGGTCGTGCTCGACGACCACGACGGTGTTGCCGGCCTGGGCGAGCTCGCGACAGAGGTCGGCCAGGCGTGTCACGTCCCGCGCGTGCAGCCCGATCGAGGGCTCGTCGAGCACGTAGAGTGTGCCGACCAGCTGCGAGCCCAGCTGATTTGCCAGGTTGATCCGCTGCGCCTCGCCGCCCGACAGCGTGCGGGTCTGGCGAGCCAGCGTGAGGTAGCCGAGGCCGACGCGGAGCAAGAACGTGAGCTTGGCGTTGAGCTGACGGAGGATCTCGCGCGCGACGGCGGCCTCCCACGCCGCGAGGCGGAGGTCTCGGAGCGTCGTCGCCGCGGCCTCGATCGTCAGCGCCGTGAACGCCGCGATCGTGAGCCCGGCGACCCGCACCGCGAGCGCGGCGGGCTTGAGCCGCGCCCCGCGACAGAGGGGACACGGCGACTGAGTGCGATAGCGTGAGAGGAACACCCGCACGTGGAGCTTGTACCGGTACGACGCGATCTCCTCGAAGAAGCCGTTGATTCCGGGGAAGCGTCCCTCGCCCTCGTACACGAATCGCCGCGCGTCATCCGGAAGCCGCTCCCAGGGCGTGCCGGCGTCCACGCCGGCCTTGCGCGCCGCCTTCAACAGCTCGCGCTGGTACCACTTGCCGGAGGGATGCGTCCACGGCTCGACCGCGCCGTCGGCCAGGCTCAGCGTCCGGTCCGGAACGACCAGCGCCTCGTCGTACTTGAGAACGTTGCCGAACCCCTTGCACTCGGGGCACGCGCCGAGCGGGTGGTTGAACGAGAAGAGCAAGGGTTGCGGCCGCTCGAGCGCGGTCGCGCACACCGCGCACCGGAACTCCTCGAGGAACTCGCGCCGCTCGCCGCCCAGGACCTCGACCGCCAGCCGGCCGCCGCCCTCGCGAAGCGCCGTCTCGACCGACTCGACGATGCGGCTCCGCGCGCCGCCGTCGAGCACCACGCGATCGAGCACGACCGCGAGCTCGCGCGCGGCCTCCAGCGACGCGGGGGGCGGGGACGACAGCTCGACGACCTCCGCGCCCACGCGCACGCGCGCGAAGCCCCGCCGCGTCAGGGAGGTCCAGAGCTCCGCGGGCGGCGTGCCGGAGGGAACGGCGAGGGGAAACGTGATGAGCGCGCGGGCGCGGGGGTGCTCGGCGAGCACCGTCTCCACGATGGACTCCGCCGAGTGCGAAGCGGCCGGCGCGCCGCACTCGGGACAGTGGACCTGGCCGGCCTTGGCGTAGAGCAGGCGGAGATAGTCGTAGACCTCGGTCGCGGTGCCGACCGTGGAGCGCGCGGTCCGCACAGGGTTCTTCTGCTCGAGCGCGACCGCCGGGCGGATCTGCTCGATCCGGTCCACGTCGGGCCGGTCCACGCGCTCGAGGAACATGCGCGCGTAGCTGGAGAGGGATTCGATGTAGCGCCACTGTCCCTCGGCGAAGAGCGTGTCGAAGGCGAGCGACGATTTTCCGGAGCCGGAGACCCCCGTGATGACGGTGAGGCGATCGTGCGGGATCTCGAGCGAGACGTTCTTCAGGTTGTTCTGGCGGGCTCCCTCGATGCGGAGCCCAGGGGCGCGGGACATCCGACATGTCCTCCTGAGGTGGGTAGTCTAGCGGAACCGCGCGCGTCGCGCCAGATGGGGCGACGGAACCTGCCGAAATTCCACCGGCCGACCTTCACCAAGTGGTTCCGTCGCAGACCGCGGGGCGTGGGCCGGCCCGCCGCTCACAAAGTCGCGCTGTTCGCGACGTGCACGGTCGACTTCAACGACCCCTCGATCGGCCGCGCGGCGGTCGGCGTGCTCGAGCGGAACAGGGTCGAGGTGACCCTGCCCGCGCAGCGCTGCTGTGGCATGCCGTATCTGGACGGCGGTGCGGTGGACGAGTGTCGCGCGCTGATCCGCGACAACGTCCGTACGCTCGCGGCGGCGGTGCGCGACGGCTGCGAGATCGTCTCCCCGAGGCCGACGTGCAGCTACATGCTCAAGTCGGCATCGACACGCGCGACTACGTCCGGATGGAGGTGGGACCGCACGTCGTCGGCGGACGCTTCGAGTCGGGCCACTCGGACGAGAAGCTCGGCAAGCTCTCCGCCGTCCACTTCGTGCGCTTCGCGCTGCCCGAGGCGGCGAGACGGATCTTCCGTGGCGCGGAAGTCGCCATCGTCGTGGACCACCCGAACGAGCGTGCCCGCGCGGTGCTCTCCGCCGACACGACGCTCGCGCTCGCCGCCGACCTCGAGTGAGATTCGCTCGGATTCCGGCGCTCTCGGGCGCCCTCGCGATCGTCGCGGCGGCCGCCGGCTGCGGCGAGTCGCCACCCGCGAATCCGCTCGCCGAGCGCGGGCGGCAGGTCTACCTCTCGCAATGCATCGCCTGCCACAGCCCCGATCCGGCCCAGCCCGGCGCCGTGGGGCCGGCGGTGAAGGGCGCAGCGCGGGCGCTGCTCGAGACGAAGGTGCTGCAGGGGACGTACCCTCCCGGCTACGCGCCGAAGCGCCCCACGAAGGTCATGTCCGCGCAGCCCGGGCTGGCACCGGAGATCGGCGCGCTCGCCGCGTACCTGAAATGAAAAAGGCCCGGCGGGACACCGCCGGGCCTTTTCCGTTCTCGGGCGCCGGGCTATGGGAACAGCACCTCGAGCCCGACGTAGAGGATCGCGGTCAGGACGAAGCCCACCCAGAAGGTGTTCGCGAGTGATCTCGGTCCGACCGTGAGCATCTTCTTGCCGGCACTGGCCTTGTCCGGTGTCGCGGGGCCGGCGAGCGCGTTGACCTCCGCGACGATCATGACGATCGCTAGCAGGGCGAGCGCCATGATCTTCGCCCCCCTGGGCCCGTGGTCCGCCGTGGCGAACATCCCCGGCAGGTGGCTCGCCGCGCCCATGAAGAACAGCATCGGGATCGAGAGCATCGTGTTCGTGCGGGACGCCACGCCGCCCCGCGCGCCGCGTGCCGCGGCCTCCGGCTTCGCCTGGCCGCCCTTGGCCACCTGCTGGGCCGAGGCCATCACGACCTGCTGCGCGGGCCAGATGACGAACCAGACGTTGAACCACATGAGGCTGCCGAGCATGCCGCCGAAGAAGATCGCCCAACCGTAAGAGGTGTTGAAGAAGCCGTTCACCCCGAACTGGCCGAGCTTGTGCAGGATGATGAGCCAGCCGGTGATGAACGTGAACATCGCGCCCCAGCGGAACCACCAGAGGGCGCGTGACACGAGGCCGCCGGCGATCATGCCGGTCCGAACCGGCGCCTCCGCCGTCGCGAAGAACGGCACCTGGACGAAATTGAAGTAGTAAAGGATGCCGATCCACGTGATACCGGCGAGGAGGTGAAACCAGCGCAGCAGGAACAGCCAGCCTTCGCCACTGAACAGTGCCATTTCCACCGCCTCCTAGCTAGTGGACTGTGGACCTACTCGTCGTCTTCCTCGTCGTCGTCGTCCTCCTCCTTTTCCTCCTCGGGTTTGTCGTCCTCCTCTTTCTCATCCTCGTTCTCGAGCTCGGCGTCGTCGAGGTCATCCTCGTCCTCGAGCTCGTCTTCGACGTCCTCGTCAAACTCGTCGTCGTCGAACTCGTCGTCCTCCTCGTCGGGCTCGTCGTCGTCGGCCGTCTGCTCGTCGGGGCGACGGGGCTCGATCTCGTCGTCCATGAGAGTACCTCCGCGCGCTTCTGATCGGTGATTCGGAGCGGATTATAGCAAACCTGATTTGCTCGAACTCGCAGTAGAGTGAGGCGCGATGAGCGACGAACCCGAGCAGCGGCCGAGCACGTTCTTCCGCCCGCCGACTCCGCGGCCTCCCGCGTCGCCCGGGCCCACGTCGTCCGGCGCCCCGGAAGGCGCGGCGCCCGGCGGCCCGGCGATGCTCTCCGAAGGACCGCCGCTTACCGGCAACCAACATGCTGATCCCGATCGCGCTCGTCGCGCTCGCGCTCGGGGGGCTCGGATACGGCATGTGGTACATGACGTCGCACGGAACGCGGTCCGAGCCAGTCGCCGCGACGCCGGCGCCGGGCGCGCCCCCGCAGCTCTCCGCGGACGAGCGGAGAGCCGCGCTGGAAGCGCTGACCTCGCTCCGCGAGCTGCGCGCGTTCGCGCAGGCCAACCCGACGTACCAGGATTACGCGCAGAAGACGAACGCCGCCAAGGCGCCCGTGGACAAGTACGTGAGCGTGCCGAACGCGAATCCCGAGCTCCAGGCGTCGTTCGTCCAGGCGATCAACCTCTACAACTTCGCCTCGACCGCGTGGGGCGTCGCGCTCGAGGGGGCCGAAGCGGCCAGCCCTCAGGATGCCGCGCCGATCTACTTCACCGTCGCCAACGACCCGA
Organism: Candidatus Rokuibacteriota bacterium; assembly: GCA_050731995.1. Taxonomy (GTDB): domain Bacteria; phylum Methylomirabilota; class Methylomirabilia; order Rokubacteriales; family CSP1-6; genus JBOHQB01. The sequence continues at coordinate 4,928 of JBOHQB010000005.1, read as the reverse complement.
TGATCGAGGTCTGCGCGCCGCTGCGCGACGTACGCAACCGGCCGGGCGAGGAAACCACCGCGATGCCGCCGCCCGTCGCGCGAGGCATCGCCGTCACGCAGAACGTGCCGATGATCTGGACCTGCGCGGCCGAGCGCATCGCCTACCTCGAGAACATCCTCGGCGCGAACTGAGTCCCGCCCCCTGACCCCGGCCGCCGTGCGCGGGGCACCCGTGCGGTACACTAGTGCCCGCGTCTTGAATTCTCGCGGGCGGCGGCGTAGCCAGATTCCCGGCGGTGTAGCTCAGCGGCAGAGCAGGGGTCTCATAAGCCCCGTGTCGGAGGTTCAATTCCTCCCACCGCCACCACATCTTCCAATCTACTCTACTGTTGGCGGCGAGTTCATAACGAGAACGTGCCCGGTGCGCCCCGTAGATCGCGCGTATACCGTACGGTGCCGAGGACCTTTCTCAGAGCCACGCGAACTTACGAGCGAAGGGCGTGGCCGTGGGGTCTCACAAGCGTCGTGTCAGCAAGGTTCAATTCCTCCCACCGCCACCACTCCACGCCCCGGGTCTGCTACACTGACGGCCCGATGAGCGACCACATCCTCGTGCGGCAGGACGGCCCGATCGCGACGCTGACCTTCAACCGGCCCGAAATGCGCAACGCGATCAACCTCGCGATGTGGGCCGAGATCGCGCGCGTCACCGAGGGGCTCAGCAAGGACGACGCCGTCCGCGGCATCGTCTTCCGCGGCGCGGGGACGGACGCCTTCGCCTCCGGTGCCGACATCTCGGAATTCAAGGAGAACCGCAAGGACACGGAGACCGCGCTGCGCTACAACGCGACGACGGCGGCCGCGTATGCGGCGATCCGCGAGTGTCCGAAGCCCACGGTCGCGATGATCTTCGGCTTCTGCATGGGCGGCGCGATGGGCGTCGCGATGGGCTGCGACCTGCGCTTCGCCGCCGAGGGATCGAAGTACGGCATCCCGGCCGCGAAGCTCTCGATCATCTACCCTCCGGAATCGATCGGCCAACTCGTGGACCTCGTAGGCCCGGCGTGGGCGAAGGACATCCTGTTCTCCGCGCGGACGCTGTCCGATCAGGAGGCGCTGCGCATCGGCTTCATCCAGCGCCTGGTGCCCGCGGCAGACCTCGAGCGGATCACCTACGAGTACCTGAACCAGGTCGCCGAGAACGCGCCGCTGTCCGTCCGCGGGTCGAAGCTGACGATCCAATCGCACCTCGCGGGCTTCACCGACGAGAGCCGCGCGCGGCTGCGGAGACTCGCGCTCGAGACATTTGAGAGCGAGGACTACCGGGAGGGCACGCGCGCCTTCCTCGAGAAGCGGCGCCCGAAGTTCCAGGGTCGCTGACGCGCTTCCAGTTCCTGTCCTCGACTCCCGCGAGCGCGACCGAGGGGAGCGGCACGTGGGTCGCGCTCGACGGCCTCCTCCGCGGGCTCCGGTACCTCGGCCACGATGCCGTCTTGCGCCCGCTCGGCGTCCGGACCGGCTTCCATACGCTCGACCGCTGGCTCTACAACGCCGGAGTCCGGGCGCGGCCGCCGCGCGCCGACGTCGTCGTGGGGGTGGACCTCGACGGCTTCCTCTGGGCGCGGCGGCGCGGGGCGTCGCGGGACGCGGTCGCGCCGCCGTACGTCGTCGCGCTCAAGGGGATCATCGCCGACGAGCTCCGCAATGAGCGGGGCGTGGTCCGCGCGCTGCTCGCCGTCCAGGCGCGGTGGGAGCGCCGGAACGTCCAGCGCGCCGACCGAGTGGTCGTGCCGAGCCGCTACTCGGCGTCCGTCGCCCGCGCGCTCTACGGCGTTCCGACGACGAAGCTCGCGGTCGTCCCCGAGCCGATCGACCTCGCCGAGTGGCGGCGCCGCTTCGCGCTGGTCGAGCGGCCCGCGGGGCACCCGCCCACGGTGCTCGCCGTCGCCCGGATGTACCCGCGCAAGCGCCTCGGCGACCTCCTGCGCGCGGCCGCGCTGCTGCGGGCGCGAATCCCCGGGGTACGCGTGCGCATCGTAGGCGCAGGGCCCGAGGCGCCGGCGCTCCGGGCGCTCCACCGGGAGCTCGACCTCGGCGACACGGTGACATTTCTCGGCGAGATCGCGCGGCAGGCGCTCGCCGTAGAATACGTGTGCGCCGATTGCTTCTGCCTGCCGAGCGTGCAGGAGGGGTTCGGAATCGCGTACGCTGAGGCCATGGCCGCGGGGCTGCCCGTCGTGGCCTGCCGCGCCGCCGCGGTACCCGAGATCGTGGAAGACGGGCGCACCGGGCTCCTGGTCGGCCCGGGGAATCCGGAGGAGCTGGCGATGGCGATCGAGAGACTGTTGAGGGACGAGGGGCTGCGCGCGACGCTCGGCGCCGAGGCGTCCCGGCGCGTCGAGGCGTTCGATCTCGCTCCCGTCGCCGCGAGGTTCGTGGAGGCCTGCCGCGCGTGAGCGCGATCGCCTACTCCACCCGCCGCTTCGCCTTCTCGGCGGCTCACCGCTACCACGTGACGCGGTGGTCCGACGACGAGAACGCGCGCGCGTTCGGACGGTTGACGGTGCCGCACGGCCACAACTACACGCTCGACGTCACGCTCCGCGGGCCCATCGACGAGCGGACCGGCATGGTGATCGACCTGGCGGAGCTCAAGCGGGTCGTCGGCGAGACCGTCGTCGATCGCTTCGACCACGCCGATCTGAGCCAGGACCCGCTCTTCCGCGACCGCGTGCCGACGACCGAGAACATCACGATCGCCGTCTGGGAGCTCCTCGCGCCGAAGCTCGGACCCGATCGGCTCCACCGCGTGCGCGTCTGGGAGGACCCGACGCTGTACGTGGACTACGAGGGGCCCTGAGCGGTGGTCACGCTGACGCGCGTCTACCACTTCAGCGCCGCGCACCAGCTGGAGAACGCCGCGCTCTCGCCGGAGGCGAACGCGGCGCTCTACGGCCCGTGCCACCGCCTGCACGGGCACAACTACTATCTGGAGGTCACCGTCGCCGGGGAGCCCGACCCGCTCACCGGCATGGCGGTCGATCTCGGGCGGCTCGACTCGACGGTGCAGGAGGCGATTCTCGAGCAGGTGGACCACCATCGGCTCGAGGAGGCCCCCGCGCTCACCGGTGTCATCACGACGGGGGAGAGCCTGGCCTGCGCGTTCTGGCGCGCGCTCGCCGCGGCGCTGCCGCAGACGGACCTGCGCCAGGTGACGGTCGTCGAGACCGCGAAGAATCGATTCGACTATCGAGGTGAGGGCTCATGATTGCCAAGCTGATCGAGCAGCTTCTGAAGGAGCTCGGCGAGAACCCGGCGCGTGAGGGGCTGGACAAGACGCCGGAGCGCGTGGAGAAGGCGCTCAGATACCTGACGTCGGGGTACCAGCAGGACGTGAAGGACATCCTCAACGGCGCGCTCTTCGTGGAAGACTACGACGAAATGGTCATCGTCAAGGACATCGACTTCAGCTCGTTGTGCGTGCCCAGCAAGCAGATCGTCAACGTGGTCGGCGGCGCCAGGCCCGCCCGCGAGGTCCGCGTTGGGGACCGTCTCTGGACCCTCGACCGGGGTCGCCTCAAGGAGACGACCGTCGCGATGCTCAGCTCGCGGAAGACGCGCGATGTCGTTGAGGTGACGACGACGGGTGGCACGATCCGGCTGACGCCTGATCACCCAGTCATGACGGAATCAGGCTGGATCGAGGCCGAAGATCTGCGGGTCGACGAGCGGGTCGAATGGATCAACCCTCGGTCTCTCTGCCGGAGACCGTACGAGCCGGAGCCCGGTTATGCTCTCGGTTACGTCCTCGGCGCGGTGGCCGCCGACGGCAGCGTTCAGGACGGCCGCCGCATCTGCTTGGTCGTCGCCAGTGAGCGGTTCGCCGACAAGTTCTGTCGAATGGTCGCTCAGGCCTTTCCTGGAGCCACGCCGCAAATAGAGCAGGTTGACGTTCCTTCGGGATTCAGGAAGCAACACATTCCGATGTGCCGGGTCCGCGTGGTCTCGCGAGCGATCGCCGAGAAGCTGTGCCGCTGGCTCGGGGTCTCCGAGCGGGGATCGAAGAGCAAGACACGATCATTCGATTTCCCCAGGGTCGTCACGTCTTCCCAGGAGATGATGCAGGGCTTCCTCGACGGGTACGCCGATGGCGACGGCTACGCGGTTAGTAGGAATGGCCGATACATCGGCCGGACCCTCGTCACGGCCAACGCAAAGTTTGCCGTTGCGCTCGCTGGGTATCTGGAGACCGCGCTGCGGCGAACGGGAACGGACGGCGGAACGGTGGGGGTCTACGTTTCCAATCGGTGGCATCAGGCAGGATGGTACGGGCGGCACGGCTTTCGGCAGCAGAGTGAGTTCTATGTACCCGTGGAGGGGACGTATGCCTCGGTGCGCCACGTGCGACGTCTTCCGTACGCAGAAAAACCGCATACCGTGTATAGCTTCAAGTGCGAGCCGTATCACACGTTCTTGGTCGGCGGTCACTTGACTCACAATTGCGAACATCACCTCCTCCCTTTCGTCGGCAAGGTGCACATCGCCTACATGCCCAACCGCAAGATCGTCGGACTTTCGAAGCTTCCGCGCCTGGTCGAGATGTTCAGCCGGCGGCTGCAAGTGCAGGAGCGGCTGACGACGCAGATCGCCAACTCGCTCAACGAAGTCCTCGAGCCGCGCGGCGTCGCGGTCGTCATGGAGGCCGTGCACCTGTGCATGCTGGTGCGCGGCGTCGAGAAGCAGAACTCCAAGGCGGTGACCTCCGCGATGCTCGGCGCGTTTCGCGACCGGCCGGAGACGCGCGCCGAGTTCATGGGGCTGATCAAGCCCGGCCTGGGGCTGCACATCTGATGGGCGCGCTGGACGGACGCGTCGCGATCGTCACGGGCGCCGGGCGCGGCATCGGCCGCGCGATCGCGGTCGCGCTCGCCGCGGAGGGGGCGGCGG
>JBOHQB010000004.1:0-8121 GCA_050731995.1 Candidatus Rokuibacteriota bacterium | reverse complement strand
GCCCAGGAACCACCGGTCGCCGCGCACCGCGAGCGGGTCGACGACCACGTCGATGAGCATCATCAGCAGACCGCTCAGGAGCGCCAGACCCCACCACGGGTCTCGCCTCGACCCGAGCGTCACGCGGGCCAGGCAGAAGGCGCCGTAGGCCAGGAAGATGAACGACAGGGGGTCCATGACCGGCACGTCCGCGATGAAGAGCTCGCGGCCCCGCGTGGTGCCCGTGTAGTGATAAAGGCCGAAGGGAAAGCCGGTGCGCGTCGACGAGAGCTCGGCGCACAAGGTGACGGGCGAGACCCAGCAAGCAAAGACGAGCATCCGCCGCCAGCCCAGGTCCGCCGAGGCCGCCGCGACGAAGACGGCGAGAAAGAGGAACACATAGGGGCGCAGCGCGAACGTGCCGAGGAGCAGGTCCATGTGGTCGTGGGACGAGCCCGCATGTTACCATCAGCGTCCGTGACGGCCCTCGACGAGGCGGTCGCCCGCGCCCAGTCCTTCCTACTCTCCCGCCAGGCCGCGGACGGCCACTGGGTCGGCGAGCTGGAAGCCAACAGCACCATCACCTCTGAGTACCTCCTGCTCTGCCACCTGCTCGACCGGGTAAACCGGGAGGGGGAACGCAAAGCCGTCCGGTACTTCCGGCGGGCGCAGCGCGCCGACGGCGGGTTCGACCTCTTTCCGGGCGGCGAGACGAACCTCTCCGCCACCATCAAGGCCTACTTCGCCATGAAGCTGGCGGGCGTGCCGACGGACGACCCGGCGCTGGCGAAGGCGCGGGAGCGGATCCGCGAGATGGGCGGTCCGTCCAAGGCCGACGTGTTCACCAAGATCCTCCTGGCACTCTTCGGCGAATACGACTGGAACGGCGTGCCGACGATGCCGGCGGAGATCATGCTCCTGCCGGCGCCCTTCTTCCTCTTCAACATCTACGAGGTGTCGTACTGGTCGCGCTGCGTGATCGTGCCCCTGCTGATCATCATGGACCGCAAGCCGGTCAAGTGGCTCCCACCCCACCAGGCGCTCGACGAGCTCTGGCCGGTTCCGCGCGAGCACGCAAGCCTGCGCTTCCCGCGCGTCCCCGAGCCCTTCTCCTGGCGTGGGTTGTTCTGGAAGAGCTTCTTCATCGCGGTGGACGACGGGCTCAAGATCTGGGAGCGCTTCTCGCCCCGGCCGCTGCGCAAGCGGGCGATCGAGGCCGCGCGTCTCTGGCTCGAGGAGCGGCTCGCGGTCCCCGGCGGCCTCGGCGGCATCTACCCGGCGATGGCAAACTCGATCCTCGCGCTCCGTCTCCTCGGCTACCCCGACGACCACCCGCTGATCCTGGGCCAGCTCAAGGAGATCGAGGCGCTCTGCATCGAGGACGGCGACGAGCTCCACTACTCACCGTGCCCGTCGCCCGTCTGGGACACGGCGCTCGCGATGAACGCGCTCGTGGAGAGCAGCGTCCGCGCCGACCATCCGGCGCTCGTGAGCGCCGGCGAGTGGCTCCTCGACAAGCAGGTTCTGGAGCCGGGCGACTGGCAGGTCAAGCGGCCCCACGTGCAGCCGGGCGGCTGGGCGTTCCAGTACGACAACCCTTTCTACCCGGACCTCGACGACAGCGCGATGGTCGTCATGGCGCTCGAGAAGGTCCAGGGCCTCGACGCCGACCGCGCGCGCCTGGGCAAGGAGCGCGGCCTCGGCTGGTTCCTCGGCATGCAGGGACAGGACGGCGGCTGGGCGTCGTTCGACGCCGACAACAACCGCCTCTTCCTGAACAACATTCCGTTCGCCGACCACGGCGCGCTCCTCGACCCTTCCACCGAGGACCTCACGGGCCGTGGCCTCGAGCTGCTCGGCCTGCTCGGCTACACGCAGGACTTCGAGCCCGTGGAGCGCGCGCTCGATTTCATCCGTCACACGCAGCGCCACGACGGCCCGTGGTACGGCCGCTGGGGCGCCAACTATATCTACGGCACGTGGTCCGTGCTGCGGGGGCTCGCCGCGATCGGTGTCGATCCGCGTCACGAGTTCGTGCAGCGCGCGGTGCGCTGGCTCGAGAAGCACCAGAACGCCGACGGCGGCTGGGGCGAGTCGCTGGAGAGCTACGCGCGTCCCGAGGTCGCGGGCAAGGGCGAGTCGATCCCGAGCCAGACGGCGTGGGCGCTGCTCGCGCTCTTCGCGGCGGGTCGCACCTCGGGGCCCTCGGTCGAGCGCGGCGTGCGGCATCTGCTCGACACGCAGCGCGCCGACGGCGGCTGGGAGGACCGGTTCTGGAACGGGACCGGCTTCCCCCGGGTCTTCTATCTCAAGTACCACCTGTACGCGACGTACTTCCCGCTCTGGGCCCTCGGCGTCTATCGCCGCACCGGCGCATGACCGAGCGCCCGCTCGCTCCGGCGCTGGGGCCGGTCGAGGCGCTCGGCCGGTCGACCGTGTACGTGGTCGAGAGCACGGGACGCTTCGGCCGGTTCCTGCTGGAGGCCGTCGCCACCATGCTGACCCCGCCCTTCAAGGTCGGGGCGTTCCTGCACCGGATCGACTACATCGGTTTCCGCTCGCTGCTGATCATCCTCCTGACGGGCTCGTTCACCGGCATGGTGCTCGGGCTGCAGATCTACTTCACGCTGGTCCGGTTCGGCTCCGAGGCTTACCTCGGTCCCGCGGTCGCCCTCTCGCTCATCCGCGAGCTGGGTCCCGTGCTGTCGGCGCTGATGGTGACGGGCCGCGCCGGCTCGGCGCTCACCGCCGAGCTCGGGATCATGCGGATCACCGAGCAGATCGACGCGATGACCGTCATGGCGCTGAACCCGATGCGCTACCTCACCGTCCCCTCGATCCTCGCGGGCCTCGTCACCTTCCCGCTGATGGGAGCGGTCTTCAACGTCGTCGGGATCTTCGGCGGCTACCTGGTCGGCGTCGAGCTGCTCGGGCTGTCGGAGGGCACCTACTTCGGCGAGATGCAGAGCTTCGTCGACATGAGCGACATCATGACCGGCACGTGGAAGTCGCTCTCGTTCGGCGTGATCGTTGCGTGGGTCTGCACCTACAAGGGCTTCCACGTCGGCCACGGCGCCGAGGGCGTGGCGCGGGCGACGACACAGGCGGTGGTGCTCTCGTCCGTGCTCATCCTCGTGTGGGACTACTTCCTCGGCTCGGTGCTTCCGTGATCGTGGCCGTGCGAGCCGCAGCGGCACGCGAGGCGAGCCTGTGATCGTGGCCGTGCGAGCCGCAGCGGCACGCGAGGCGAGCCTGTGATCCGAGTCCAGGGGCTGACCAAGAGCTTCGGCAGCCAGGCCGTGCTCCGCAGCATCGACCTCGAGATCCCGACCGGCTCGATCACCACGATCATCGGTCGGAGCGGCGGCGGCAAGTCCGTGTTCCTCAAGCACCTGCTCGGTCTGCTCCGGCCCGACGCGGGCCGGGTGCTCGTCGACGACGCGGACGTCGCCGCGCTGCACGGACGCGCGCTGGAGGAGGTGCGCCGCCGTTACGGCGTGGTCTTCCAGGGCGGCGCGCTCTTCGACTCGATGAGCTGCGCCGACAACGTCGCCTTCCCGCTCCGCGAGAAGACGCGGCTCGGGCGGGCGGAGGTGGGCAAACGGGTCGAGGCGGCGCTCGCCCAGGTCGGGCTCGAGGCCGTCGGCCGCAAGTACCCGGCCGAGGTGTCCGGGGGCATGCGCAAGCGCACGGCGATCGCGCGCGCGCTGGTCACCGAGCCCGAGATCATCTTCTTTGACGAGCCGACGACCGGGCTGGACCCGATCCTCGTCAACACGATCCACCAGCTGATCCTCGAGCTCCACCGGCGCCTGACCTTCACGGCCGTGATCGTCAGCCACGAGATCCCCGAGATTTTCGACATCGCCGACCGCGTCGCGATGCTCCACGAGGGCCGGATCGTCGAGGTCGGGCCGCCGGCGCAGATCCAGGGATCGGCGAGCCGGGTGGTGCAGCAGTTCATCCGCGGCGAGCCGGAGTCGGCGTAGCCGGTATCAACACGCGGGAGGGCACGGAATGGAGCGGACGCGAGTCAACGTGGCGGTGGGCATCTTCGTCATCATCGGCGTCTTGGCTTTGGGGTACCTTTCGATTAAACTTGGTCGGGTTTCGTTTCTCGGCGGCGGCGGTTACGCGATCATTGTCGACTTCCCGACGGTGGGTGGGCTCAAGAACGGAGCGGCGGTCGAGATCGCCGGCGTCGGGGTGGGCCGCATCGAGTCGATCCAGCTGGGTAGCGACTACCAGGCGCGCGTGCTGCTGCGCATCCACGACGGCGTAAAGCTGCAGGAGGACTCGATCGCGTCCGTCAAGACCAAGGGGCTCATCGGCGAGAAGTACCTCCGCATCAGCCCCGGAGGCTCCGAGAAGATCATCAAGCCGGGCGGCCGCATCCGTGAGGTGGAGCCGCCCGTCGATTTCGAAGAGCTGCTCTCGAAGTACATTTTCGGCAAGGTCTGAGCCGAGCCGACACTATTGGAGGAAGCGTCGATGACCCTGTTCCGCCGCCTGGCCCTCGCCACCGCGGTGCTCCTCCTCGCCGGATCGGCGTCTCAGGCGTGGGCGGGCGCCCCGACCGACCAGCTCAAGGCCCAGATCGACCGGGTGCTGCGAGTGATGGAGGCCCCCGAGTACAAGAAGGAGGGCAAACAGCGGGACCGCCGCGCCGCCGTCCGCCAGATCGCCAACGAGATCTTCGACTTCACCGAGACGGCCCGGCGGTCGCTCGGGCGTCACTGGCAGAGCCGGACGCCGGCCGAGCGCCAGGAGTTCGTCGCGCTCTTCTCCGACCTGCTCGAGCGCTCGTACATCTCCAAGATCGAGCTCTACGGCGGCGAGCGGATCTCCTACCTGGGCGACACGATCGACGGGGACGTGTCGTTCGTGCGCACCAAACTCACGACCAAGCACGGCACCGATATTCCGATCGAATACCGCATGCTCCGGCGCGGCGACAAGTGGATGGTCTACGACGTGGTGATCGAGGGCATCAGCCTCATCGCCAACTACCGCACCCAGTTCAACAAGATCATCCAGACCTCGTCCTACCAGGAGCTCGTCCAGCGGATGAAGACCAAGCAGGATGAGTTCGAGGCCACGCACGCCAACGAGCCGAAGCGGACCTGATGCCGGCGTGAACGCCATCATCCTTGCCGCCGGCGTCGCGCGGCGGCTGGCGCCGCTCACCGACCGGACCCACAAGGCGCTCCTGCCCGTCGGCGGCCGGCCCCTGCTGGCCCGGATGCTCGCAGCACTCGAGGCGGCGGGGATCAAGAAGAGCGTGCTCGTCGTCGGCCACTGCGCCGACCAGGTGCGGGCGCTCGCGGGTACGGGGGTCGGGCGGATGGCGGTCGAGTACGTGCACAACCCGGAATACGCCAAGGGCTCGGTGCTCTCGCTCTACGCGGCCCGCGCCCACCTCCTCGAGCCCACGCTGGTCATGGACGCCGACGTCCTCTTTCCGCGCGAGTTCCTCCGGCGCCTGCTCGCCGCGCCGGCGCCGAGCGCGCTCCTGCTCGACCGGGGCTTCTCGGACACCGGCGAAGAGCAGAAGGCCTACACGCGGGGCGACCGCGTGATGGCGCTCGGCAAGAAGATCGTCCCCGACGCCTTCGAGGCCGTGGGGGAGAGCGTGGGCTTCTACAAGATCGGCGTCGAGGCCGGCCCCGAGTTCGTGCGGAAGATGGAGACGGTCATCGCCGAGGGCGACGGCCTCAACGAGTACGAGGACGCGCTGAACTTCCTCTTCGTGGAACGGCACGTGAGCTGGGTGGACGTCACCGGCCTGCCGTGGACCGAGATCGATTACGTCGAGGACCTGCGCCGTGCCGAGACGGACGTGTACCCGCACGTCGTCCGGCTCGACGGCGCGTGATCCGCCGGGCGACCCTCTACCTCCCTCCCGAGACGACGCTCGAAGCGCGCTGCTGACGGTCGCCGACCGCCCGGTCGCCTTCCGCGCCGTCCCCGCGGCGGGAGTCGTGGCAAGCGCGGTCCTCGCCAAGCTGCGCCCCGTCCCGGCGGACGCCGTCGGGGAGGTGCTGGCCGCGCTCGGCTCGCGGGACGGCTTTTATCTGATGCTCGTGCTCTTCATCCTCGTCCTGGCGCTGCGGCCGGATTTCCTGCCGTCCCTCATGATCGTCGTCACCGTCGGCTCCAACGTCTACTGGCTCGCCCGTCTCGCCCACCTGCGGCTCACCCGCCTCCGCTGACCCCGCGCGCGGGATGGCCGCGTCGTGAGGCGCCGGCTTCCGCGGGTGCCCGGGCCGGATCTGCGCGGCGGAGCCGCTTCGCGGGCGGGGCGGGCGGGGCGGCCCCGCGGCGAATTGTTTTTGTCGACTGAGCAAGCGGGGTCGCCCCGCCCGTCCCGGCCGCCGGCAGACGCTACGACGCGCGGACGCCACCGCGGAACACCGTGCGGAAGCCGAAGTACGCGATCGCGTCCTTCATGTTCGACACGAACCGCTTGACCGGGCTCATGGAGGGATCGGTCACGTACTCGAGGGTCAGGCTCACGCGCTCCTCGCCCGGCCCGAGTGGAGTGATCGCGTGCCAGAGCTTGTCGCCGTTGAAGGCCACGACCGTCCCGGGCTCCGTGCGAAGCCGGAGCTCGACCATCGGCCGGCGCGGGTCGTCTTTGAAGAGCTGGCAGACGAGGCGGCTCGAGGAGCGCTCGATGAGCCCGACGAGGACCGTGTAGCGCGTGCCTTTGTAGTACGACGTGTCGAAGTGGAAGCCGATGTGGTCGCCCTGCTCCGTGTAGAAGTACAGCGCGCACGCGTGCGGATCAGTCGCCGGGCACGGCACGAGCACCCGGTCGGTGACCGTGTTGAGGAACTCGATGAAGGCGGGCGCCCGGTAGAGGGCCAGGATCGTCGGCGCCCGCCCGGCCAAGGAGTAGGAGCTGACGCTGCCGCCCTTCTTGTGCCGTGGGATGTAGTTGCGATGGATCGCCGGCCGCGCGTGCTCGACCTCGACGAGCATGCGATCGACGAGGACGGGCGGCAGCCAGCGCTCCAGGTGGATGAACTCGTTCTGATTCTGGTAGGTCCGCTTGAGGTCCTCGACGTCGAGCGCCTGGAGCGCCCGGGTGATCTCCTCTGCGACCGGCACGACCGTGGTGTCGCTCACGCGTTGCTCCTCCGAGAGACGTACTCGGTCCGCCGATCATACACGCTGTGCTACACTGCCTCGATTTCGCTGACCGCCGGCCGCCGTTCGGGCCGAGGCGCAACGTTCCTCGATGCAAGGGAGGCTACCCGTGGGTTCCGTTCGAGTCGCCATCGTGGGTGTCGGCAACTGCGCCTCGTCGCTCGTCCAGGGTGTGCACTACTATCGCAACGCGCCGGACGACGCCTTCATCCCCGGCCTCATGCACCCCCGCCTCGCCGAATACCACGTCGGGGACATCGAATTCTCGGCCGCCTTCGACATCGACGAGCGCAAGGTCGGCCGCGACCTGTCCGAGGCGATCTGGCAGGCGCCGAACAACACCGTCAAGTTCGCCGACGTGCCCCGGCTCGGCGTGCCGGTGCAGCGCGGCATGACGCACGACGGTCTCGGCCACTACCTCGGTCAAGTGATCAAGAAGGCGCCCGGCCCGACCGCCGACATCACGAACATTCTTCGTGAGACGCGGACGAACGTCGTCGTGAACTTCCTGCCCGTCGGCAGCGAGATGGCGACCAAGTGGTACGTCGAGCAGGTGCTGGACGCCGGCTGCGCCTTCGTCAACTGCATCCCCGTCTTCATCGCGCGCGAGGCGTACTGGCGGCGGCGGTTCGAGGAGCGCGGGCTCCCGGTGGTGGGTGACGACGTCAAGTCGCAGGTCGGCGCGACCATCGTGCACCGCATCCTCACCCACCTGTTCATGAACCGGGGCGTCCAGCTCGACCGCACGAGCCAGCTCAACTTCGGCGGCAACACCGACTTCTACAACATGCTCGAGCGCGACCGGCTCGTGTCGAAGAAAATCTCTAAGACCGACGCCGTGCGCTCGCAGCTCCGCCACGAGCTGCCCGCCGACGCCGTGCACATCGGTCCCAGCGACTACGTCCCGTGGCTCGCCGATCGCAAGTGGGCCCACATCCGCCTGGAAGGCCGGGGGTTCGGCGATCAGCCCATCAACGTCGAGCTGAAGCT
>JBOHQB010000003.1:0-1811 GCA_050731995.1 Candidatus Rokuibacteriota bacterium | reverse complement strand
GTTGGGGGGGGCGCGGCGCCCCCCCCAACTCCCTCCCGGATCGCGGGTGCTGCTACCACCGCTCCAAACACCACCCGCGCCGAGCAGCTCTACGAACGAATCTTCGTCGAGTACGGCGACGATTCGGTCGCCCAGCTCGGCGGCGTGCACCTCGCGTGCGAGGGGGCGTCGAACATCCTGACCAAGGTTCTCGAGTGGGGCCGCCTCATGGCCTACCTCGAGCAGTCCACCCGCTACATCCCCTACGACGACCGGCCCGGCGGCCGCTACCGCTACCACGTCCCGGACGAGCTTCGGGGCCCCCTCCGCGAGCGCTACGTGACGACGCTCGATGCGGCCTTCGACACCTACCGCGAGTGGCTGCCGCGGATGCGCGCGTTCTACGAGGCGAAGTTTCCCCGGGATCCGGCCGAATCCGAGAGCGTCTACCGGATGACGATCCGGGCCAAGGCGCTCGATACTCTCCGGGGTCTCCTTCCCGCGGCGACGACCTCCAACGTCGGCATCTACGGTACCGGCCAGGCTTACGAGCAGCTGCTGCTCCGCATGCGGGCCCATCCCCTCGCCGAGGTGCGCGCCTACGCCGACCTGGTGCTCGTCGAGCTCCGCAAGGTCATCCCGGCTTTCCTCAAGCGCGTGGACGTCCCTGAGCGCGGCGTCGCGTGGTCGCGCTATCTCGCGGAAACGCGCGCGGCGATCGAGCGCGAGGCGGTGCGTGTCGTGCCGGTGCTGGAGCCTCCGCTCCGCGACGAGGTGACCCTGACGGATTTCGACCCCGAGGGCGAGACGAAGGTCGTGGCCGCGGCGCTCTACGCGGTGTCCGCGCAGCCCGACGACCGCCTGCTCGCGCTGGCGCGGCGCATGACTCCGGAGGAGCGCGCGCGCGTGCTCGCCGCGTACGTCGGCCGGCGTGAAAACCGGCGCCACAAGCCGGGACGCGCCTTCGAGCGGACGTCGTACCGGTTCGACGTGCTCGCGGACTACGGGGCCTTTCGCGACCTTCAGCGCCACCGGCTGCTCACGCTCGAGTGGCAGTGCCTCACGCCCCACGAGGGCTGGGTGATGCCGGACGAGGTCCAGGAGGCCGACGCGCACGGCCCGTGGCTCCGGGTCATGGAGCGTTCCACCGCGCTCTACGAGGCCCTCGCCGCCGAGGGGCTGCGGGAGGCGGCCTCCTACGCGGTCGCGATGGCCTTCCGCGTCCGCTTCTACATGGAGATGAACGCGCGCGAGGCCATGCACCTCGTCGAGCTGCGCTCGACGCCGCAGGGCCATCCGTCGTACCGGCGGATCGCGCAGGCGATGCACCGGCTCATCGCGGAGGTCGCCGGCCACCGCGGGATCGCCGCCGCGATGACCTTCGCCGACCACTCCGACGTCGCGCTGGAGCGGCTCGAGGCCGAGCGCGCCGCCGAGCGGCGCCGCGCGCGCCCGTGACGTTCACCGAGAAAGGGCAACCATGAACAAGCTCGTGTTCGCCGCGGCGGTCTTGATCCTCGGCGGGATTCTCTACCTCTCGCTCAAGCGCCAGCGTGAGCTCCTCCCGGGCGCGCTCGGCACGCTCGTGCCGCGCGTCGTCCTGGCGCTGACGATCGGGATCCCGGCGCTGATCTTCACCTTCTCGATCTTTCGCGTGATCCCGGCAGGCCAGGTCGGCGTCAAGGTCCTCTTCGGTCAGGTGGAGTCCGTGCCCCTCCGGGAGGGGCTCAACGTCCTCTGGAACCCGCTCTTCGACATCGTCGTGATGGACACGCGCGTCGGCAAGCACACCGCCCGCTACGACGCCGCGTCGAAGGACCTGCAGGCGGTCC
>JBOHQB010000002.1:0-4867 GCA_050731995.1 Candidatus Rokuibacteriota bacterium | reverse complement strand
CCTCGCGGCCGCGCCACGGCGCGGCCCACGGTGAGGCCCGCTCGATACCGAGATACCGGCCGCCCGGCGCGAGCACGCGGGACACCTCGCGCAGCGCCCGCACCGGATCCAGCACGCGATACAGGACGACCTGCGAGTAGACGGCGTCGAACTGGCCGTCGTCGAACGGGAGGCTCTCGGCGTCGGCCGCCGCGTAGACGTCCGCCGGCGAGCCGAAGATCGCCCCGACCCGTACGGCGTGCCGGCGCAGGTAGCGTGGCGAAACGTCGGTGGCGACCACGCACGCCTCCGGCGCCCTCGCCTTGGCCAAGGCACTCGCGTAGCACAGGCCTCCGCCGATCTCGAGAAACGCGCGCGTGGCCGGGCCGACGATCGTGGGCAGCCAGTCGGCGTCGGCCCACTGGATCCAGTGGCGCTTGTGGAGCAGGAGACGACGCCACGTGGGCGGCCCCGGGTCCTCGTGCACGCGATCCTCGTTGAGCTTCACCGCCCCGGGCGCGCCGGGACGAAGGTCCCACACACCCTCGACGGCTTCGAAGAGCCGGCCGCACCCCCCACACGATGCGCGCCCCCGGAGCGGGGCGGCCGCCTTGCAGTCCGGACACCGGAGGCGCAGAGAGTCCGCGGGCGTGGACGCGGACTCGGATCCGGAGCGCGGGCCCTCACCCATCGTCGAGTCCATCGCAGCCGGCGGTCACGCGGACGCCAGCCGGCGCTGCGTGTGGATCGGGTCCCTCGGGGCGAGCCTGCGCGGATGCCCCGCAGTCAGGGCACCGCACCCTAACGGGCGCGGCGGTATCCATCGATGGCCTCCTGGTAGATCTTGTGGACCTCGCGCACGGTCCCGTCCCAGCGGAACGAGCGGTCCACGCGCTCGGCCGCCGCCGTCCCGAGCCTCGCCCGGAGTGCCGCGTCCCGCAGCAGCCGCACCACCCGCTCGACGAACGCGCCGCGATCGTTCCGGGAGACGAGGAAGCCGGAGGCGCCGTCCTCGACCATCTCCGGCAGCGACGCGACGCGGAACGCGACGACCGGCTTGCCGCACGACATCGCCTCCTGCGGCGCCAGGGGGAACCCCTCGAGCAGCGACGGAAACACGAAGACGTCCGCCGTGTTGAGCATCGGCACCTTGTCGGCCTCCGGGAGGTAGCCGGTGAACACGACGCTGCCCTCGAGGTCCAGCCGCCGGACGAGCGCCTCCAGCTCGGCGCGCAGGGGGCCGGCGCCGACCCAGACGAGCGCCACGCCCTCGCCGACGGCGCGGCGGATCTCCGCGAACGCCTCGACGAGGAACCGGGGGTTCTTGCGCGCGATCAGCGGACCGAGCGACAGCAGCACCTGGCGTCCCTCGAGCCCCCACCGTCGCGCGAACGCCGGGTCACGCGGCCCCGGCGCGTACTTCGGGCCGACGCCGCAGTAGACGACCGTCACGTGGTCGGTGCGCAGTCCCAGCTCCTCGCGGAGCTGGCGCCTGGCGAACTCGCTGTCGGTGATCACGACGTCCGACGCCGCGAGCACGCGCTTCTCGATCAGCCCGTTCAGCGGGCTCGGGTCGAGGTGATGGTGGTGCGTGACCACCGGGATGGGCAGGCGGTAGCGCCGGCGGGCCCAGAGCGCGGCCGGTCCGACGTAGCGCACCGAGTGCGCCCGCAGGAGGTCGAAGCCGGGTCCGTCCCAGACGCGCTTGATCGCGCGCGGCCACACGAAGGGCGTCACGTACCACCGGAGCCCGCGCGGGGGCCATACCGGATGGACGGTCCAGCCTGGAACGGAGCGCTCGTGAGGCTTGCCGCGGGCCAGGAGGATATGGCACTCGGCGCCGAGACCCGCCAGGTCCCGGAGGAGCTCGCGCTCGTAGACCTCGCCCCCCGACCCGGACTCGGGGTTGATCCCGCAGTGCGGAGAGCAGATCCTCATCCGCCGAGACCCTCGGCGCGCGCGAGCGCCCGGAGCGCGTCCACGATCACCCCGCGGTCCTCGACCGTGAGGTCGGGCGAGTTCGAGACGTAGAGTCCGCGGGCGACGAGGTCGGCCGCCACGGGAGTATCGGCGGGCGAGTAGCCGCTGCTCCGGTATGGCTCCTCGGCCGGGATCAGCGAGAAGAACGGACGCGTCTCGACCCCGGCGGCGTGGAGCGCGGCTTCCGCCTTCCGCTTGAGCGCCGCCGTGCGGAAGAGCATGTGGTAGCCGAAGTAGACCGCACGGGCCCACGCCCGCTCGGCGGGGAGGCGCTCGATCATCGCCTCGAGCCCGCGCAGCGCCGCGTTCAGCTCGGCGACGTTCTTGCGCCGGCGCTCGATGTAGCCGTCGAGCTTCGGGAGCTGCGCGCAGCCGATGGCGGCGTGGAGGTCGGACATCTTGTAGTTGCCACCCAGGAAGGCGTGCACGAAGTGCTCGCCGGGGCGCTGGCCGAAGTTGCGGACCGCGGCCATCCGCGCCGCGAGCTCGGGGTCACGCGTCACGAGCATCCCACCCTCGGCGGAGGTGACGATCTTGTTCGCGTACAGGCTGAAGCAGCCCACGTCGGCGAGACCGCCGACGCGCCGGCCCTTGTACCTGGCGCCCGTCGCCTGGCACGCGTCCTCGATCACGACGAGACGCCGCGCGCGGGCGATGGCGAGGAGGGCATCGAGGTCGACCGGGTGTCCGAAGAGGTGGACCGGCAGGAGCGCCCTTGTGCGGGTCGTGATGCGCCGCTCCACGTCGGCGGGGTCGATCGCGTAGGTCTCGGGATCCACGTCGGCGAAGACCGGACGCGCGCCGGCGAAGAGGATCGGATTCGCGGAGGCGATGCACGAGAGCGGGGTCGTGATCACCTCGTCGCCGGCGCCGATCCCGAGCGCGAGGAGGGCGACGTGGAGCGCCGCCGTTCCGGTGCTCGTCGCGACCGCGTGGTCCACGTCGCAGAGGCGCGCGAACGCGGTCTCGAGCTCGCGGACCCGGGCGCCCTGGGTCACCCAGCCGCTCCGGATCGCGGCCTGCACCGCCTCCTGCTCCGCCGGCCCGAGGTCCGGCCGTGCGATCGGCACGCGCCAGCCCACGCTAGCCCTCCAGCGCGGCGCCGAGCGCCCGGGCGACGCGTGCGACGTGCTCGCGCTCGAGGGCCACGCCCGACGGCAGGTTCAGCCCCCGGGCCGCCAGCGACTCGGCCACAGGCAGCCTCTCGCCGGTCGCGTACGGCGGCAGCGTGTGCACCGGCCGGAAGAACGGCCGGCTGTCCACGCCCTGGTCGCGCAGCCGCGTCCGTACCAGGTCGACGTCCGGGCGCGGGCCCTCGAGCAGGACGGAGTACATCCAGAACGCGCTCCGCGCCCAGGCGGCCTCGGGATGTAGCGTGAGACGGCCCGCCCGACGTAGCGGCTCCAGCTCCTCGGCGTACCAGCGCGCGAGTCGCCGCTTCCGCTCCAGGAACGTGTCGATCTTCTTCACCTGCGCGACGCCGACCGCCGCCTGGAGATTCGTCATCCGGTAGTTGAAGCCGACGACCTCGTGCCAGTAGTGGCGCTTGGGATCCATGCCGTGGTCACGGAGGAGACGGAGGCGCTCGGCCAGGGCCGCGTCGTCGGTGACACACATGCCGCCCTCGCCGGTGGTGATGATCTTGTTGCCGTAGAACGAGAAGCATCCGACGGTGCCGATCGCGCCCACGCGCCGGCCCCGGTACTGCGCGCCGTGGGCCTCCGCGGCGTCCTCCACGACCGCGAGCCCGCGGCGCCGGGCGAGCGCCTGGATCGGGTCCATGTCGCACGGGTGCCCGTAGAGGTGCACGGGAATGATGGCGCGCGTGCGCGCCGAGACGCGCGCGGCGAGATCGTCGGGGTCGGTCTGCCAGGTCGCCCCCTCCGAGTCGACGAAGACGGGAGTGGCGCCGCAGTAACGGACCGCGTTCGCCGTCGCGACGAAGGTGAGGCTCGGCAGGAGCACCTCGTCGCCGGGGCCGACGCCGGCGGCGACCAGCGCGAGGTGCATCGCGGCGGTCCCGTTGGTGACGGCCACGCCGTGCCGCACCCCGCAGTACTCGGCAAAGGCCGCCTCGAACTCACCGATGAACGCGCCGAGCGAGCTGATCCACCCCGAGCGGACCGCCTCGACGACGTTCGCGAGCTCCTCGTCGCCGATCAGGGGCGCGGCGACGGGAATGCGGTCCGGCGTGGTCATGAGCGCGATCCTCCCGGCACGGGCGACGGGGGTCTTCCTTGACACCCCCGGAGAGGGCGCCGTAGGCTCGGGCGATGAGCCGCGCGCTGCGGGTCCTCGCGCGACGCGTGCTCGGCGTCCGGCGCGTCCCGACGTACTACCTGCCGTGGCTGACGCGCCCCGGCCTCGAGTGCGCGCTCGTCCTCCACAACGTCGAGGCGCGCTTCAAGGCGGGCTGGAACGAGGGTCCGTTCCCGCTCGAGGTCATCCAGTACGGGGCGGACGGGGGCGTCGTGCGCCGGCGCCGCGTCGAGCTCCGGGACAACATGGACACGATCGAGCTTCCGGTCGAGCCCGTCGCGGACGGCTGCGGCTTCGTCTCCGTCGCCTGCGACCGCCTCCTCTCGAACCCGTGCGTCACCCTCACCGACGGTCATGACTACACCGCCACGCACGGGCGCGGCGAATTCGTCGAGCACTATCCGCTCCACGCCCGGCTCCTGCTCGCCCTGCTGGGGCGTCTGCTCGCCGCGATCGGCCATACCCTTCCGGCGTTCGTGCGGGACCAGTACGTCTACCTCGGAGCCGAGAGCCGCTCGCATGTGCTCCTCCTGAACCTCTCCACCGTGACGAACCGCGTGCGCCTCGTGGCCAGCGGCGACGGCGCGTCCGCCGCGGCGCGGCTCGTCGCGTTGCCGCCGCTGGGCGCACGGCTCGTGAACGTCGCGAG
>JBOHQB010000001.1:0-19770 GCA_050731995.1 Candidatus Rokuibacteriota bacterium | reverse complement strand
GCCCGCCACAGCTCCTCGAGGCTCGTCACCGGCGTCTCCGCCCCGTTCTCGTCGATGACCACGGTCGGGCCCTTGGCGGCCGCGGCGACCTTGTCCCACTGCTCGAGGAGCGTCGTGTAGTCCTGCGACTTGAACAGCTCCGTGCTGAACGTCAGCGCGGGCGGGCCCGCGATGATCACCGTGTGCGGATCGCCGTTGTCACCCGGCCGCATCTCGACCTCGTGCCCGTTCACCGCCGCCGCCGCGGCCTTCACCGCCTCGGCGACGTCGGCGTGGCTCACCCCGCGCTTGCTGCCGCGGAACTTCTGCCGCAGGAGCTCAACGAGGATGGCCGCCGGCACCCCGCGCTTCACCAGCTTGGAGAACAGCGCCCGGTACGCGCCGAGGGCACGCACCAGCTCCATCAGCGCGTCGCCCGTGATGGGCGCCTTCGTGCCCGGCACCTTGACCTTGGCGGTGGCGACCCACGACGCCATGAAGAAGTCCTCGAACTCTCGCTCCGACATCAGATACTTCTCGACCTTGCCCTTCTTCACCTTGAAGAGCGGCGGCTGGGCGATGAAGAGATTCCCCGCCTCGATCACCGCGTTCATGTGGCGGAAGAAGAACGTGAGCAGCAGGGTCCGGATGTGGGCACCGTCGACATCGGCGTCGGTCATGAGGATGACCTTGTGATAGCGCAGCTTCGTCAGATCGAACTCCTCGCTGCCGATGCCGGTGCCCATGGCCGAGATGAGCAGCCGGATTTCATTGTGGGAGAGGACCTTGTCGTAGCGCGCCTTCTCCGAGTTGATGATCTTGCCGCGCAGCGGCAGGACCGCCTGCGTCTTGCGGTCGCGTCCCTGCTTGGCGGAGCCGCCGGCGGAGTCTCCCTCGACCAGGAACAGCTCGCGATACCGGGGATCGCGCTCCGAGCAGTCGGCGAGCTTGGCCGCGAGCCCCTCGTCGTCCCAGCCCTTCTTGCGCGTCAGCTCGCGCGCCTTGCGTGCGGCCTCCCGGGCCTGCGCGGCGCGCACGCATTTGTCCGCGATCTTACGCGCCGTCGTCGGATCTTCCTCGAAGGCCTCGGCAAGCTTGGCGTTGACGATCTGCTGCACGAGCCCCTTGACGTCGGTGTTGCCGAGCTTGGACTTGGTCTGCCCCTCGAACTGCGGCTCGGGCAGCCGCACCGACACGACGGCGCAGAGCCCCTCGCGGACGTCGTCGCCCGTCACGCCGCCCTTGAAGGTCTTGAGGAATCCGTTCGCCTGCGCGTAGGCGGTGATCGAGCCCGTCAGCGCGGCCCGGAAGCCCGTCATGTGCGTCCCGCCCTCGCGCGTGTTGATGTTGTTGGCGAAGGAGAACGCCTGCTCCTGGTATCCGTCGTTGTACTGCAGCGCGACCTCGACCTCGATCTGGTCCTTCTTGCCCTCGAAGTACAGCACCTTGGGGTGGATGGGCGTCTTGTTCTGGTTCAGGTGCTTGACGAACTCGACGATGCCGCCCCGGTACAGGAACGTGTGGCTCCGTTCGTCGCGCTCGTCCTCGATGACGATCTTGAGGCCCTTGTTGAGGAACGCGAGCTCGCGCAGCCGGTTCGACAGCGTGTCGAAGGAGACGCTCGTCTCCTCGAAGATCTTCGGGTCCGGCTTGAACCGGATGATCGTGCCGGTCTTCTTCGTCGTTCCCGTCGCCGTGAGCGGGCCCGCCGGCGCGCCGTGCTCGTAGCGCTGCGTCCACTCTTTGCCGCTGCGGCGGATCTCGACCTCGAGCCACTCGCTCAGCGCGTTGACGACGGAGATGCCGACGCCGTGCAGACCGCCCGAGACCTTGTAGGCGGAATGCTCGAACTTGCCGCCGGCGTGGAGCGTCGTCAGCACCACCTCGGCCGCCGGCTTGCCCGTGTCCTTGTGGATGTCGACCGGAATGCCCCGGCCGTTGTCGCCGACCGAGCACGAGCCGTCCGAGTGCAGGATGACCTTGACCGAGTCGCAGTGCCCCGCGAGCGCCTCGTCGACGGCGTTGTCGACGGCCTCGTACACGAGCTGGTGCAGGCCGTAGGCGCCCGTGTCGCCGATGTACATCGCCGGACGCTTCTTGACGGCCTCGAGCCCCTCGAGGACCTTGATGTCGCTCGCGGTATAGGTCTCGGCGCTCATGCGGCGGCGATCCCTCCCCTCTCGATGATCCACCGCGCCGCGCCGTCCACGACGAGCGGGTCGGGTGACGTCAGGAACACCTGCTCGGCCGCGCGAATCTCGTGCAGCACGTTGTCGCGCACGACCGGGTCGAGCTCGGACAGGGCGTCGTCGAGCAGCAGCACCGGGGCCGTGCCCGCCGCCTCCGTCACGGGCAGGACCTCCGCGAGGCGCAGGGCCAGCGCCAGGAGCCGCTGCTGCCCCCGCGAGCCGAACGTCCGCGCGTCGACACCGTCGAGCTCGATCGACAGGTCATCGCGGTGCGGACCCACAAGCGTCAGGCCCCGCCGAAGCTCGGCCGCGCGCGCGCGCGCGAGTGCTTCGAGCAGCGCAGGCGCCTCGGCCGCCTCGCCGATCGTCGAGCTGTAGCCGATCTCCACCTTGTGGCGCTCGCCCGAGAGCGCCGGATACACGCGCTGCAGCTCCGTCTGGAGCGCCGCCACCGCGCGACGGCGACGTCCGATCAGCTCGGCGCCGGCCTCGGCGAGCTGCTCATCCCACGGCGCCAGCACGTCCGCCGCGGCCCGCCGCTGGAGGAGGTGGTTGCGCCGGGCGACGATCCGCCGGTAACGAAGCAGAGCCGGCAGATGGCTCGGAAAGAGCCGCGCCGCGAATCCGTCAATGAAGCCGCGCCGGGCCGTCGGGGCGCCGTGCAGGATCGCCACGTCCTGCCAGCCGAACACGATGACGCGTGCCCAGGGAATCCCCACGCCGGTCGCCTGCCACGTCCCATCCTCGAGACGCTGGATCGCTCGCCGGATAGCCCGGCCGCCCTCGATCCGCTCGACCTCACCCGATAGCGATGCGGCCTCCGCCCCCCACCGCGGCAGGTCGGCGAGCCGGGACGTCCGGAACGAGCGGCCGGTGAGGAGAACCGCGAGCGCTTCGAGGAGGTTGGTCTTGCCCTGCGCGTTGTGCCCGGTGAGGAGGTTCAGCCGAGGCGACGGAGTATAGGAGAGGCTACGGTAATTACGAAACTCTAGAGTCTGGAAGCATCGAATGTGCACCTTCTAATACTCCCATCCGGTGAGACGAAATCATCGCTAAATTCGCATTGGCATTATAACACACGCGTAGCCCTCCTCCTCGACGCTCCGGATTACTCCAGGGCTCAGCGCGTCCTTGAATTCGAGGACGACCTGCTCGCGCTCGACGGGCGCGATCGCATCCAGCATGTAGCGCGAGTTGAACCCGATCGTGACCTCCTCGCCCGCATAGTCCACGTCGATCGTTTCCTCGGCCTCGCCCAGATCCTGACTGGAAGCCGCGAGCCTCAGCGCGGCGGGACCCAGCACGAACTTCACCGGCTTGTTCCGCTCCTCGGCCATGACCGAGACGCGCCGGAGCGCCGAGGCAAGCGCGGCCTTCGAGATCGTCAGCCGACCCGGGTGATTCTTCGGGATCACGGCGTCGTAGTTCGGGAACTGGCCCTCGATGAGTCGCGCCGTCATGACGAAGTTCGGCATCTGGAGCACGAACTGGTTCTCGGTGATCGCGATCTGCACCTCTTCACCGCTCCCGAGGACACGCATGATTTCCGCGATCGCCTTGCGTGGCACGATCCCCGTGACCGGCGCCCCGGCGTCTCCCAGCACGCGCGTGGACATCGCCAGCCGATGCCCGTCCGTCGCGACGAGCCGCGCCTCCTTGCCCCCGAGCGCGAACAGGACGCCGTTCAGCGCATACCGGGTCTCGTCATGGGAGACGGCGAAGCTCGTCTGCGTGAGCATCTCGCGCAGCGTCTTCGCCTCGAGCGTGATCCACGCCGACGGCGACGCCGGCACGACGGGCGGAAAGTCGTCGGGCGCCAGGCCGACCAGCTTGTACGTGGCCCCTCCGCACCGGAGCGTCACCGCGGAATTGTCTCCAACCTTGACCGACACCGCCGACGCCGCGAGCTCCTTCACGATCTCGGCGAGCTTCCGGGCCGACGCTGTGATGGCGCCCTTCGCGGCGACCCTCGCCGGGATCGACACGCACGCCCCCACTTCGAGATCCGTCGCGGTCAGCCGCACGCTCCCCTCCTCCGTTTCGAGGAGCACGTTGGCGAGGATCGGCAGCGTCTGGCGGGGCTCCACGATGTTCTGCACCATCTGGAGTCCCTTCAGGAAGGCGTCACGGTCCAGTACGACGTCCATGAAGACTCTCCTATGTAGTCAGAAAGAAAGAAACAAGTACGTAGGAGGAGAAGCCGTACAGCGGTGTGGACCGGGTGAAGAGAGCGCAACCGCGCGCCGGGGCGAGGAATTTCGCGCGGCGCCGACGTGGATAAGCGTGTGGACGCGCCCGGGCGCGGCGTGGGTCACAGGCGGATCCCCTGGATAAGTGCCTCGACCTGCTGGCGGAGCTTGGGATCTTCCTGGAGCAGCGCCTTGATCTTCTCCACGGCGTGGAGCACGGTCGTGTGGTCCTTGCCGCCGAAGGCGCGCCCCAGCTCGGAGAGCGAGTGGTGGGTGATCTCGCGGGCGACGTACATCGCCACCTGACGCGGGAAGGCCACCGCCCTCGTGCGGTTCTTCGCCTTGAGGTCCGAGACGCGGATGGCGAAGTGCTCGGCCACCTTCCGCTGAATCTCGTCGATCGTGACCTGGCGCTCGGGGTCGCCCCAGAGCTCGCCGAGCACCTCGTGGGCAAGCTCCACCGTCATCTCGCGCGCGGTGAGCGAGCAGAACGCGATCATGCGCGTGAGCGAGCCCTCGAGCTCGCGAATGTTGGCCTTGACGCGGCTGGCGATGAGGAAGGCGACGTCGTCGCCCAGCTGCACGCGCTCGAGGGCCGCCTTTTTCTTGAGGATCGCGACGCGCGTCTCGAAGTCCGGAGGCTGGATGTCCGCGATGAGCCCCCACTCGAAGCGGGAGCGGAGGCGCTCCTCGATCTCGGCGATATCCTTCGGCGGCGAATCGCTCGAGATGATGATCTGCTTGCGTGACTCGTAGAGGTGGTTGAACGTGTGGAAGAACTCCTCCTGGGTGCGATCCTTGTCCGAGATGAACTGGATATCGTCGATCAGGAGGAGGTCGGTCCCGCTCCGGTAACGAGCCCGGAACTCCGCCATGCGGTCGTAGCGGATCGCGTTGATCACCTCGTTGGTGAAGCGCTCCGACGAGACGTAGAGGATGCGCATGCCCGGAAACAGCCGCGCGGTCTGGTGCCCGACGGCGTGGAGGAGGTGCGTCTTGCCCAGGCCCACCCCGCCGTAGATGAAGAGCGGGTTGTAGGCGCGCGACGGGAGCTCGGCGACCGCCTGGCAGGCGGCCTGGGCGAACTGGTTCGAGGAGTCGACGACGAACGTCTCGAAGGTGTAGCGGGGGTTCAGGCCCTCGATCGAGCCGCGCCCCTGGCCAGGGCCCTCGTCGGGCGGTGCGTCCGGCGCGTTGTCGAGGATGATGGACACGCGCGGATGGCCGCCGAGGACGTCCGCGGCGGCGCGCTGCAGCGCCTCCAGGTGGTGCTGGACGAGCCAGTCGCGCGTAAAGGGATTCGGCGCCCCGATCTGGAGATGATCCCCTTCGGCCGCGACGACCCGGCAGGGCCGAAACCACGTGTCGAGCACCGTGGGAGGCAGCTTCCGGCCGAGCGCGTCCAGTAAGCGCCCCCAAAGACTATCCAACACGGCGCGCCTCCCCAGTTACGCACAGGGTTATCCACAGGTGTGGATAGCTTTGGTCGCCTCGATCTGATCGGGACAAAGACACCTCACGAAGAAACGTTGCCAGGGACGGCGAACCTTAGCATGCAGCCCGCGACGGCTGCAAGCGGCTTGGTGATGGTACACTGTGCGGCGTTGCCATGAAACGCACCTTCCAGCCGAATCGTCGCCGTCGCGCGAAAACGCACGGCTTCCGCGAGCGCATGAAGACGAAGGGCGGGCGCAAAGTGCTCAAGCGGCGGCGCGCGAAGGGACGCAAGCGGCTGAGCGTCGTCTGACGGGCCGCCTTTCTCGCCGTCAGCGATTGACTACCGGCGCTGAATTCCAGGCGCTGTTCCAGCGGGGCAAGCGCATCGACCGTCCGTCGCTCATCGTGCTCTGGCGCGAAACCGCCGATCCGACGCGCGTCGGCTTCGCCGTGAGCCGCCAGATTCGCCTCGCCGTCGAGCGCAACCGCGCGCGTCGACGGCTGCGCGAAGCATATCGCGCGACCCGTGAGGCGGCGCCGGTGTGCGCGGCGCTCGTCGTGATCGGGCGACCGGCGGCGCTCTCGACGCCGTTCGGCGCGCTGCTCGGCGAGATGCGCAGCGCGCTCGCCGCGGTTCCCGGGCCCAGGGCCGAGGCGTGACCCGCCCGGCGCGTGCGGTTGCCGGGCTCGTCGCGCTCTACCAGCAAGGGCTCTCGCCGCTGCTGCCGCGCGCGTGCCGCTTCGCGCCCACGTGCTCGGAGTACGCGCGCCTGGCGCTGATCGAGCACGGTCTTGCGCGCGGCGCGCGGCTCGCGCTTTGCCGGCTCCTCCGCTGCCATCCCTTCCATCCCGGCGGGTGGGATCCCCCGCCCGGCCCGGAGCGCTGAGCCGATGTCGCAGGAAAAGCGGACGGTGCTCGCGATGGGGTTGATGGTGGCGGTGATCATGGTCTACCAGTATTTCTTCTTCACGCCGCCGCCCGCGTCGGAGCGCGTCCCAAAGCCGGCGGCCGAAGCGCCGGCGCCGAAGCCCGAAACCGTCGCGGCGCCGCCCGCGCCGACTCCGGCCACGGCCCCCGCGCCCGCCCGCGCGTCGGAAAGGCCCATGCCCCCGCCCCGCCTCGCGACGGTGGACACGCCGCTCTACCGTGCGGTCGTGTCGAGCGAGGGCGGCAAGCTTCAGGAGCTCGTCCTGAGGTACCGCGGCGAGAAGCGGATGGTCATCGTCGGCGACCTCGGTCCGGCGGGCCTGCTCGTGGGATCGGGCACAGGCGCGCCCCCCGTCGTGGTGCCGATGACGCTGAGCGCCGAATCGGTCTCGGTGAAGGCGGGCCGGGCCGAGACGCTCGCGCTCGCCGGCGAGACGGACGGCCTCAGGATCAGGCAAACGCTCCATTTCGATCCGGAGACCTATGCGATCGCCATCAGCGTGCGCGTCGAGAATGCCTCGGGAGTGGCGCGCAAAATCGCCGTCGAGCTTCCCTGGGCGTCGCGACTTTCGTGGGCAGGTGCTCAGGAGCAGTTCCCGGGACAGCACCCAGTCGAGGTCGTATGGTCCATCGCGCGCGGGGTCGATCGGGCGCCCCACTGGATGAACCCTACCCTTGAGGGTCTCATCGAAGCGCCGCCGGCGCTTGATCGCGAAGGGGATTGGGTCGCGATGGGAAGTATCTGGTACCTCGCGGCACTCATGCCGAAGACGGGTGGCTTTCGGCTGATGGTGTCGGTGGAGAAGCCCGCGGAGACGAAGGATGCGCCGCGCGCGCCATCAGGCCGCGCGACCATTGCCGTGCGAGCGACGCCGGAGGAGCTTGCGCCAGGCAAGGCCTGGGAAGGCGACGTTGTGATCTTCGTGGGGCCGAAGGAGTACTACCGGCTGGGCTCCCTCGGGCTCGAGGACACGATCAACTTCGGGGGGTTTCCCATCCCCTGGTACTACGGCGGACTGCCGATGAGGTGGTTCGGCGTCCCGATCCTCCTGCTGATGAACTGGGTCTACCGGTACGTCGGCAACTACGGGATCGCGATCATCCTCCTGACCGTCGTCACGCGCGTGCTCTTCTACCCGCTCACGTTGAAGAGCATGAGATCCATGAAGGCGATGCAGGCGCTCCAGCCGCAAATCAACGCGCTCCGCAGCAAGTACAAGAACGACGCGCAGCGGCTCCAGCGCGAGACGATGGAGCTTTACCGCGCCAACAAGGTCAACCCGCTCGGCGGCTGCCTGCCGATGGTCGCCCAGGTGCCGATCTTCTACGCGCTCTACCTCGCACTCTCGGTGTCGGTCGAGCTGCAGAATTCGCCGTTTGTCTGCTTTGGACGCTGGCCGAAGTGGGTTCCGGCGATCGGCGGCGAGAGCGTGTGGATCTGCGATCTCGCGAGCCAGGATCCGACGTACGTGTTGCCGATCCTCATGGGCATCACGATGTTCGTCCAGCAGAAGATGACGCCGATGGGGGGCGACCCGCGCCAGGCGAAGATCATGCTCGTTGTGATGCCAATCATGTTCACCGCGATGTTCCTCAACCTGCCGTCGGGGCTGGTGCTCTACTGGACCGTCTCGAACGTGCTGCAGATCGCGCAGCAGAAGTACACGAACCAGCCGCAGTCGGCACCCAAGGAGGCTCGCGCCTAGGAGTGACCGATCCCCTTCTTCTCACGCTCTCGCACGGCGCGGCGAGGATCATCGGCCGGACGCTCACCGAGCTCGAAGCCGACCAGTTCCATAAATACCTAGAATTGCTGGTGAAATGGCAAAAGACGACGCGGCTCATCGGACGGACCAGCCCGGGCTGGATCGTGGAGAACCTCTTCCTCGATAGCCTCGTGTTCCTTCGTGCGTTACCCGAGCGCTTCCAGTCGCTCCTTGATCTCGGCGCCGGCGCCGGTCTCCCGGGGATCCCCATCAAGATCGTAAGGCCCGAGACGTCGCTGGTGTTGATCGAAGCGCGCCAGCGACGAGCGTCCTTCCTCTCCGCAGTCGCCCGGGAGCTCGCTCTGGCGAGCACGGAGGTCGTCCATGCGCGAGCCGAAGACGTCGTCGCACGATTCGCGCGCCGGTTCGATGCGGTGGTGATGCGTTGCGCGGGAGATACTGCGGCGCTGATTCCCCTGGCAACGCGACTCGTGCGTCCCGACGGCGCCGTTGTCGTGTCGGGTCCACCCCGGCACAGCCCCCGAAGCGGTTCGGACGCCGAGTGGATCGAAGTGCCCGGACTGGCAGAGCTCAGGGCGGGTGCCCCGCGGCGGTTTCGAGTTGTTCGCGCCGACAGCTAGGGCCGTTCCACGACAAACACGCCGGATAAACCAATGTATTTAGTTAGATATGCCACATGACCGCCTGATACCCGCCATATGAGTAGTATGATGTTGCACGTAAAACACCTAGAATCGCTTTGGGGGGCTGGGCGACGAAGTCAAAGACGCTGGCGGTCGTAAACCAGAAGGGCGGTGTCGGCAAGACGACCACGGCGGTGAATCTCGCTGCCGGGCTTGCCCTTGCCGAGCGCCCTACCCTGCTCGTCGACCTCGATCCCCAAGGTAATGCGACGACCGGACTTGGAGTTCAGAAAGCGGGCCTTTATCCGACCGTGTATCACGTACTCCTCGGAAGTGAACCCGTCGAGAAGGCCATCCGACCCACGCTGGTTCCCAACCTCATGCTGCTGCCGTCGGACATCGACCTCGTTGGCGCCGAGATCGAGTTGGTCGCGCTCGACGAGCGCGAGTACAGGCTCAAGCGGGCGCTTGCTCCGGTTGCCGCCGAGTACAACTACGTGATCGTCGACTGCCCACCATCCCTCGGGCTTCTGACGATCAACGCCCTCGTCGCATCCGACCGCGTGCTGGTTCCGCTGCAGTGCGAGTTCTACGCGCTCGAGGGGCTGACGAACTTGCTGAAGACGGTCAAGCTGGTGCGCGAGCGATTGAACCCAAGGCTGGAGGTCGAAGGCATCGTCCTCACGATGTTCGACGGTCGGACGAGTCTCGCGCTGCAGGTACGCGACGAAGTTCACCGCTACTTTCCGGGCGAGATCTTCCGGACCGTGATTCCGCGCAACGTGCGTCTCAGCGAGGCGCCGAGCCACGGCAAACCGGTGATGTTTCACGACCTGCGTTCCAACGGGGCCATCGCATACCTCGAACTGACCCGGGAGGTCATCCGTCATGACTAAACCGCGCGGGCTCGGCCGTGGTCTGGGAGCGCTCCTGTCATCCACACCGGTCGAGGAAGAGAGCCTTGTCGAGATCCCTGTCGACCGGATCAGCGTCAACCCAAATCAACCCAGAAAAACCTTTGATTTTAATAGCTTAAAAGAGCTCTCCGAGTCGATCCGCACCTCTGGGGTGATCCAGCCGATCATCGTTCGCCGAGAGGGAGACGGTTATCAGCTCATCGCCGGCGAGCGACGCTGGCGCGCTGCACGCCAGGCCGGGTTGCAGCGCGTTCCGGGGATCGTGCGCGAGGCCACGGACGCGCAAAGCCTCGAGCTGGCGCTCATCGAGAATCT
This sequence comes from Candidatus Rokuibacteriota bacterium, assembly GCA_050731995.1. Classification (GTDB taxonomy): domain Bacteria; phylum Methylomirabilota; class Methylomirabilia; order Rokubacteriales; family CSP1-6; genus JBOHQB01. The sequence continues at coordinate 9,466 of JBOHQB010000001.1, read as the reverse complement.
GCTCAGGGAGGATCTGAACCCGATCGAGGAGGCGGACGCGTACCGGAAGCTGCTCGCGCAATTCGGCTGGACGCAGGACGAGCTTGCCCAGCGGGTGGGCCGCGACCGCAGTACCATCGCCAACTGCCTGCGCCTGCTCCGGCTGCCGGAAGTGATCCAGGCCGATCTCAGGGCCGGCCACCTGACCATGGGCCATGCGATCGCCCTGCTGGCGCTGCCGACGGAGAGCGAGCAGCTGCGCCTGCGCGAACAGATCCTCGCGCACGACTGGTCGGTGCGCGCGACGGAAGACTCGGTCCGTGTTCAGCGCGCGTTGCGTGTCGGCGCGCCGCGCCGCCGCACCGCCGAGATCGTCGCGCTCGAGGACCGGCTCGCCCGCGCGCTGATGACGCGCGTACGGCTCCGCGGCAACGGGCGACGCGGGATGATCGAGGTCACCTACGCGACGGCGGACGAGCTCGAGAGGCTGACAGACCTGCTCGAAGGTCGTCGCTGACGCACGGGACGGAAAACGGGATGCGCGAGCGGATCGTCGTCGGCATGAGCGGTGGCGTGGACTCGTCGGTCGCCGCCGCCCTGCTCGTCGAGCAGGGCCGCGAGGCCGTCGGCGTCACCATGCGCGTTTGGGCCAGGCGCCGGCCCGACGATGCCGTCGAGCGCTTCGGCTCGTGTTGCGGGACCGAGGCGTCCGACGACGCCCGCTCGGTCGCCCGGAGGCTGGGCATCCCGTACTACCTCCTGGACATGGCCGACGAGTTCGAGCGCGCGGTCGTGAGCCCGTTCGCTGCCGAGTACCAGCGCGGGCGCACGCCCGTACCGTGTGTGGCGTGCAACACCGATCTCAAGTTCGGCACGCTCCTGGCGCGGGCACGCGCCTGGGACGCGGCGGCCGTCGCCACGGGGCACTACGCGCGCGTCACGCACGATGCGTCGGCCGGCCGCTGGCTCCTCTGGCGCGGACGCGACGCGCGCAAGGACCAGTCCGACTTCCTCTGGCCGCTGACGCAGGCTCAGCTGGCTTCGGCGCGCTTTCCTGTCGGCGACCTCACCAAGGACGAGGTGCGCGAGCGGGCGCGGCGACTCGGTCTCGTGACGGCGGACAAGCCCGAGAGCCAGGAGATCTGCTTCGTTCCCGACGACGACTATCGCGGATTCCTTCGCCGGCGCGATCCGGAGACATTCCGCCCCGGCCCGATCGTGGATATCGAGGGGCGCAGACTGGGCACGCACGCGGGCCTGGCCGCCTACACGGTCGGTCAGCGCAAGGGTCTGGGGCTCGCGTCCGGCCGGGCGCTCTACGTCGTCGACCTGGATCCTGCCGCCAACCGGGTGACCGTCGGGCCGGGGGAGTCCCTCGAGCGGGACCGGCTGGTGGCGACCGGGACGAACTTCATCGCCTGCGAGCCGCCGGCCGGGCCGCTCAGAGTCGAGGCGCGGATCCGCCACGGCCACCGGCCCGCCCCGGCCACGGTCAGGAGTCTGGGTGAGGGGATCGCCGAGGTCGTGTTCGACGAGCCCCAGCGGGCCGTGTCGCCGGGTCAATCGGTGGTCTGGTATCAGGGCGATCTCGTCGTCGGAGGCGGCGTCATCGCGCGTTGACGGACCCCTCGACGATTGACAGGCCACGACGTCGGGTGATAGTTTTCACAAACCTTCTGCGGCACTGGGAGACTTCTGTCATGCATGTCATCCTGCGCGTCGTCGTGCTGCTCCTGGCCGTGCCGGCCCTGGCCCTCGCCGCGGGCGAGGGCGGGCACGGGGAGGGCAGCCTGATCAGCGTCGACAAGTCTCTCATCGTCCAGGTCGTGAACTTCGTCATCCTGCTCGTGATCCTGCAGCGCCTGCTCTACAAGCCGCTCCTCGCGAAGATGGAGGAGCGGGCGTCGGCCATCAAGAAATCACTCGAGGAGGCGCAGTCGGCGCGGGCCGAGGCGACGCGACAGCAGGCGGAGAACGCCGAGCGGATGCGGCTGGCGTACGCGGAGGCGCAATCGATCCGGGAGGCCGCGCTGAAGGAGGCCGCCGAGGAGCAGCGCCGGCTCGTGGAGACGGCGCAGCGGGAGGCGAAGGCGCTCGTCGACGGCGCCAAGGCCCAGACGGAGGCCGACATCCGCCGCGCGCGCGATGAGCTGCGCCGCGAGGTGAGCGAGCTCGCGACGCAGGTCGCCGAGAAGCTCGTCCGCAAGAGCCTGCGCGACGAGGATCACCGGCGGATCGTGGACGACGCGATCACCCGGATCGGGCGTTAGCGCGTGAAGTCTCACGGCGCGGCGAAGTCCTACGCGAAGGCGCTCTTCGCCCTCGCCAAGGAGCGCAACCAGGCCGAGGCCGTGGCCGGCGAGCTCGCCGGCGCGGCCGCGCTCGTCGAGAGCGACGCCGACCTGCGCGAGTTCTTCGCGAGGCCTGGTGTCGCGGGCAGCGCCAAGCGCGGCGTGGCCGACGAGATCGCCACGCGGCTCGGCGCGTCGAAGCTGGTGCGCGATTTTCTTGCGCTGGTGGCCGGGCATGGGCGCGGCGCGGAGCTGCCGCTGATGCGCGACGCGGTGCGCGACCTGCTGGACGCCGAGCTCGGCCGGGTCCGGGCGCGCGTACGCACGGTCGTTGCGCTCACCGACGCGGAGCGGCAGACGCTGTCGGCGCGCCTCGCTCAGGCGCTCGGCGGCGCGTCTGGGAGTGCGAAGCCCGTGGAAGTCGTGCTCGAGGAAGTCCTGGACCCGAACATGCTCGGCGGCTTCGTCGCCGAGAGCGGCAGTCTCGTCGTGGACGGCAGCCTGGACGGCCAGCTGGAGCGGATGCGCGACCGGCTGGCGCGGGGGTAGCGAATGATCAAGGCAGGCGAGATCAGCGAGATCATCAAGCGTCAGCTGGCGGGCTACGAGGCCGAGGTCAACCTCGAGGAGGTCGGCCGCGTCGTCGAGGTGGGCGACGGCATCGCGCGTATCTACGGCCTCGAGAAGGCGATGTCCGGTGAGCTGCTGACCTTCCCGGGTGACGTCGTCGGCATGGTTCTCAACCTCGAGCAGGACCAGGTCGGGGCGGTGCTCCTGGGCGAGGACCGGGCGATCAAGGAGGGCGACACCGTCAAGCGCACCAACCGGATCGCGCAGGTGCCGGTCGGCGAGGCGCTCGTGGGCCGCGTCGTCGACGCGCTCGGCCTGCCCGTCGACGGCAAGGGCCCGATCAACAGCCAAGAGTTCCGGCCGATCGAGCGCTACGCGCCGGGCGTCGTGGACCGGCGCTCGGTGAAGGAGCCGCTCCAGACCGGCCTCAAGGCGATCGACTCGATGATCCCGATCGGGCGCGGCCAGCGCGAGCTGATCATCGGCGACCGCGGCACCGGCAAGACGGCGATCGCGATCGACACGATCATCAACCAGAAGGGCCAGGACGTCTTCTGCTTTTACGTCGCGGTCGGGCAGAAGCGCTCCACGGTGGCCCAGGTCGTGAAGGTGCTCGAGGACACGGGCGCGATGGCGTTCACCACGGTGGTCGTCGCCTCGGCGTCCGAGCCGGCGCCGCTCCAGTACATCGCCCCGTACGCGGGCGTCACGATGGGTGAGTACTTCCGCGACAGCAAGCGCCACGCGCTCTGCATCTACGACGATCTGAGCAAGCACGCGACGGCGTACCGGCAGCTCTCGCTGTTGCTCCGTCGGCCACCCGGACGCGAGGCGTATCCGGGCGACGTCTTCTACCTCCACTCGCGGCTCCTCGAGCGCGCGGCGAAGCTCAACGACGCCCACGGCGGCGGCTCGCTCACAGCGCTGCCGATCATCGAGACCCAGCTCGGCGACGTATCGGCCTACATCCCGACGAACGTGATCTCGATCACCGACGGTCAGATCTATCTGGAGAGCGACCTCTTCTACGGCGGCGTGCGGCCGGCGGTGAACGTCGGCCTGTCGGTGTCACGCGTCGGCGGCTCGGCGCAGATCAAGGCGATGCGCCAGGTCGCGGGCAAGCTCCGACTCGACCTCGCCCAGTACCGCGAGCTGGCCGCCTTCGCCCAGTTCGGGTCGGACCTGGACAAGGCGACGCAAGCGCAGCTCGCGCGCGGCCAGCGCATGGTCGAGATCCTGAAGCAGGGGCAGTACCAGCCCCAGGTGGTGGAGCAGCAAGTTGCGATTATCTTCGCGGGCACTCAGGGCCTCCTCGACGATGTGCCGGTCGAGGCCGTTCCCCCCTTCGAGGAGTTCTTCCACGCCTGGATGGAACGCAAGCAGGGGCAGGTGCTCGCGGAGATCCGCGACAAACAGGAGATCTCGGACGCGCTCCGCGGGACGCTGACCAAGGCCGTCACCGACTGCAAGGCGGAGTTCGTCGCCGCCAAGGGAATCAAGGCGGCATAGCGCGCGATGGCGACGCTCCGCGACATCCGGCGGCGCATCCGCTCCGTCGAGTCGACGCAGAAGATCACGCGCGCGATGAAGCTCGTCGCGGCCGCGAAGCTGCGGCGCGCCCAGGAACGGCTCCTCGCGGCGCGACCGTACGCGAGCAAGATGGCCGAGCTGCTCGGCAACCTGGTGGGCGCCGCCGACGGTGACGTGCACCCGCTCCTCGCCGAGCGCGAGGGGCCTCGGCGACAGATCGTCATCATCACGTCCGACCGTGGCCTCGCCGGGGCGTTCAACTCGAACGTCATCCGCTCGGCGCTGGGGTTCATCCGCGGGTCGAGCCAGCCCGACGTCACCCTGGTCGTCGTCGGCCGAAAGGGACGCGATTTCTACCGGCGGCGGGACCCCTGGGGCGGCCGGATCAAGCGTGACATGCTCGGCTTCTGGGACCGGCTCGCATACTCGCACGCGCAGGAACTCGCCGACTTCTTCATGCAGCAGTACCTGAACAACGAAGTGGACGAAGCGCATCTCGTCTACAACGAATTCCGGTCGGTCGCGGTCCAGCGGACCGTGCGTCAGCAGCTGTTGCCAATTCCACGCGCCGAGGCGGCCGGGGACGCGGCGGCCGCGGTGGACTACATCTACGAGCCCGGGCCGGCGGCGATCCTCGGTGACCTGTTGCCGCGCCACGTGCGCACGCAGGTGTTTCGCGCGCTCATGGAGTCGCTCGCCGGCGAGTACGGCGCACGGATGACGGCCATGGAAGCCGCCACCAAGAACGCCAAGGACATGATCGAGGTCCTGACCATCCAGTACAACAAGGCGCGCCAGGAGAAGATCACCAAGGAGCTGCTCGACATCGTCGGCGGCGCCGAGGCCCTCAAGCAAGGCAGTGCGAGCTGAGGTCGTCGAGGCCGAGGTGAGCCCATGAACGAAGGAGCGGAGGCATGAGCAAGGGGAAGATCGTCCAGGTCATCGGCCCGGTGGTCGACGTCGAGTTCGAGCCGGGCACGCTACCGGCCATCTACAACGCCCTACTCGTCGAGGGCGTGGAGAACAAGGACGTCTTCGCGTACTCGCAGAAGCTCACGCTCGAGGTCGCGCAACACCTCGGCGAGAGCCAGGTGCGCACGATCGCGATGGCGTCCACGGACGGCCTCGCCCGCGGCATGACCGTCGCCGACACCGGGGCGCCGATCACCATCCCCGTCGGCAAGGAGACGCTCGGGCGCATCCTGAACATCGTCGGGGAGCCCGTGGACAAGGGCCCGGCGATCAACGCGCAGAAGTTCTACCCGATCCACCGGCCGGCGCCGCCGTTCGAGGACCAGTCCACGAAGGTTGAGATGTTCGAGACCGGCTTGAAGGTCGTCGATCTGCTCGAGCCTTACAGCAAGGGCGGCAAGACCGGGCTCTTCGGCGGCGCGGGGGTGGGCAAGACGATTGTCATCATGGAGCTGATCAACAACATCGCCAAGCAGCACGGCGGTATCTCCGTGTTCGCGGGCGTCGGTGAGCGGACCCGCGAGGGCAACGACCTCTACCATGAGATGAAGGAATCGGGCGTCATCGAGAAGACGGCGCTGATCTTCGGTCAGATGACCGAGCCGCCGGGGTCCCGCCTGCGCGTCGGGCTCACCGGCCTCACGGCCGCTGAGTACTTCCGTGACGAAGGTCAGGATGTGCTGCTCTTCATCGACAACATCTTCCGTTTCACCCAGGCCGGCTCGGAGGTCTCGGCGCTGCTCTGACGAATGCCGTCCGCGGGCGGCGACCAGCCGACCCTCGCGACGGAGATGGGCGCCCGCCAGGAGCGGATCACGTCCACGAAGAAGGGCTCGATCACCTCGGTCCAGGCGATCTACGTCCCCGCCGACGACATCACGGACCCCGCGCCGGCCACGGCCTTCGCCCACCTCGATGCGACGACGGTGCTGAGCCGACCGCTCACCGAGCTGGGCATCTACCCGGCCGTCGACCCGCTTGCGTCCACCTCGCGCCTCCTCGACCCAGTCATCCTCGGCGCGGAGCACTACGGGACCGCGCGCGGGGTGCAGTCGATCCTCCAGCGATACCGGGACCTCCAGGACATCATCGCGATCCTCGGGATGGAGGAGCTGTCGGACGAGGACAAGCTGACCGTCGCGCGCGCGCGGAAGATCCAGCGGTTCCTCTCGCAGCCGATGTTCGTCGCCGAGGCCTTTACCGGCACGCAGGGGCGCTATGTGAAGCTCGCCGACACCGTGAAGAGCTTCAAGGAGGTCGTAGAAGGTAAGCACGACGACTTGCCCGAGCAGGCGTTCTACATGGTCGGCGACATCGGCGAGGCGATGGACAAGGCCAAGAAGCTCCGCGAGGCCGCGTAGCGTGGCCGACCGGCTGACGCTGGAGATCGCCACGCCGACGCGCATGGCCGTCGCCGAGACGGCGGACGAGGTCGTGCTGCCCGGCAGCGAGGGCTCCTTCGGTGTCCTGCCGGGGCACGCGCCGTTCCTCACGACGCTCGGCATCGGCGAGGGGATGTACCGCGTCGGGCGCGACGAGCGTTATCTGGCGATCGTCGGCGGCTTCGCCGAAGTCCGGAACGACAAGGTCATCGTGCTCGCCGACTCCGCGGAGCGCCCCGACGAGATCGACCGGGCACGCGCCGAGCGCTCCCGCGAGCGCGCCGAGCGGCGGCTCGGCGGGCGGTCCCAGGAAGAACTGGACTACACGCGTTCCCTGGCGGCTCTGACCCGCGCGCTGATCCGTTTGCAGATGGCCGGCCGGGACCGCTGAGGCGAGATCCGCGGCGCAGCTCGCGGGTGAAGTGACGGCTGCACGGCGGGGCGGGCAGCCCGCCCGCTCCGCTGAGCAGTCCCGTTTGCCGGTGCCCGCCTAACTCCTCGCCACCTCGCGGCGCGCGCCGTGGCACGGCGCTTGCCATTGCCTCGGTACGATGCTTACCGTTCTCATCGCCGACGACGAGCCGAGCGTCATCGATCTGGTGCGTGTCACCATCGAGGACGAGCGCGTGCGCGTCGTGGACGCGTCCGACGGCGGCAGCGCGCTCGCGGTCGCCGCGGCCTTCAGGCCCGGGCTCGTCCTCCTCGACGTGCAGCTCCCGGACATGAGCGGGCTCGAGGTCTGCCGGCGGCTCACGAGCGAGCCCGAGTTTGCCTCGCCCCGCGTCGTGATGCTCACGGCGGCGGCGCAGGCGGACGACATCGCGCGTGGGCTGGCCGCCGGGGCAACGCTCTACCTGACGAAGCCCTTCTCGCCGGTGCGTCTGCTGTCGCTGGTCGAGCGGCTCCTGCCGGAGGCGACGTGGCCGCGCGCGTAGTGCCGGACGACCCCGCCGTCGCGTACCGCCGCCTGACGGCCGCCTACCAGCAGTCGCTCCGCTGCGCGGAGGACGTGCGGCGCCTCTACGAGCAGCTCCGGCGCGCCGCGAGCCAGTCGCTGGTGGGGCTGGCCAACGCGCTCGAGGCGAAGGATCCGTACACGCGCGGCCATTCGGAACGCGTCGGCGCGTGGGCGCGCCGAACGGCGCAGGCGCTCGGCCTGCCGTCCGACGCCGCGGAGGCGGCCGGCCAGGCGGGCCTGCTGCACGACATCGGCAAGATCGGCGTCCCGGAGTCGGTGCTGCGCAAACCGGGGCCGCTCGACGGCGACGAGTGGGCGCTGATGCGGCGCCACCCGGTCATCGGCGCGCAGATCGTCGCGCCCTTCGACTTTTTCTCGGGCTGCGTGCTGGCGATCCGCCACCACCACGAGCGGCTCGACGGCACCGGCTATCCCGACGGGCTCGCGGGCGCGGCAATTCCGATCGTCGCGCGAGTCGTCGCCGTGGCCGACGTGTGGGACGCGCTCACCTCGGCGCGCGCGTACCGGGAGGCGCTGCGCCATGCGGAGGCGCTCGCGCACCTGATGGCGGCGGCCGGGCGCACGCTCGACGAGGATGTGGTCGCGGCGCTCGCCGGGCTCGTGCGTCTGGACGGACCGGCCGAGCCGGACGTGGCGTGACGGGCCATGTACGCGCTCGAGCGCCCGCACCCCGCGCACGGCCCGTCCCTCGTCGCCGGGACTCCCGCGTCGCTCCTCGTCGCGCTGCCCGCCGCTTGGCTCGCGGCGCAGGCGCTGGGCGCGCTCGGCTGGCTGCCGCGGCGCGCGGTGGACGTCATCGGGCTCGCCGCCGCCCACGGTGTCCTGCTCGGCGTCGCCGTGGCGTGGACCACGCGGAGCAGCCGGGCGCAGGCGTGGGCGCCGGCGGCGCCGCTCGTCGTCGCGGGCGCGCTCGCCGCGCTCGGCCCGCCGGGCCTCCTCGGCCACGCGCTCCTGCCCCTGTGGCTCGTCTGGCTCGCGCGCGACGGGCGCGTCGACTGGCTCCGCTCGGCGCCGCTCCTCCTGATCCTGTCCGGCGCGCTGCTCGGTGCGGTGCTCGGCGCGCACATGCTCGTCGGCACGACGCTCACGCTCGGCTATCGAATCGGCGCGCCCGATGCCGCGCTGCTGCCGTGGCTCGCCTATGACGTCGGGGCGAACGTGCCGGCCGGGGAGGGGTTCTTTCGTGGCGCGCTCTTCGATCGGGCGCATCGTCGCTGGTCCCTTGGCGTGGCCACGGCGATCTCGACGGGCGCGTACGTCGCGCGCTACCTGCTCGACCCGCTCCTGCCGAAGACGCTCGAGCTCATGGCGGGTGCCGCCTTCTACCTGAGTCTCCTGGGGATCGCCAACTGCTGGTTCTTCGCGCGCAGCGGCAGCGTGCTGCCGGGACTGGCCGCCTCGCTGGTCTTCTTCGCCGCCTACCGGCTGCTCGCTCCCGCGTGAGGGCGCGCGTGCGGCGCGACGCCGCGTGGGCCGCGCTCGCCCTGGTCCTGGCTGCCGGCCTGCGGATCGGGCTCGACCCGTCGCCCGGGTCGCCGTGGCGACATCTGCTCCTGATTCCGGTGCTCGCGGCGGGCCTGCGGCTCGGCAGCCCGGGCGGCGTCGTGGCGGGGTTCGGCGCCGCGCTGCTCGAGGCGCTGTGCGTCCTGCCCGCGCTCGAGCGCCTCGGCGCGGGCGGGGTCGTCGATGGTCTCGTCACGCTCGGTCTGCCGCTCGGCGCCGGCGCGCTCAGCGGCAGGCTCGCGACCCGGGCCGCGCGCGCG